>JALTHV010000241.1 GCA_027004315.1 Deltaproteobacteria bacterium | reverse complement strand
GCACTCTGCCCATTAATCCGCACTGAAACCCTGAAAAAAGCTACCGCTGGCCGGAGACGCGAACGGTTACGCCAGAACTTATTGAGAAGTTACCAAAAATCCCTTGAATCCTGTTGATCCTGTCTGGCAAAAAAGAGAATTGCAGATATGTGAATCGCGAATCGGATGCGCAATAATCTTTTACGCTGTATATAGTAATCATACTACGCCGGACCATAATGTTAACTCTCTATTTTTTTGTAACCGTCACATTCCCTCCCCCTCCCTCCGGCCAGCGGTAGCTTTTTTCAGGGTTTCAGGAGCATCGCTTGATGCACAAGATCAGGGCACTCTGCCTATTAATCCGCACTGAAACCCTTCAAAATGCTACCGCTGGCCGGGGCGTGGAGGGTTGCAACAGGAGGGAGTGTGAACGGTTATATTTTTTATGGTCTTCTATTTTTTTCGGCATAGATCTTTATCAGGTTGACAATCCATAAAATTCGGTATCTTATTGTCCGGGATGAAGACAATAGACTGCAATATTCTACTCCAAAATGCACTAGACGAGGCCCTAACTGCCCACAGTAAGAGTATTGAGTCATGCGGCCAGGCAATTATTGGGCTTTCACAGTGGGTATGCAAGGCCTTTGAGGACAAGGGAAAGCTCATCCTCTTTGGTAATGGAGGCAGTGCTGCAGATGCCCAGCATATAGCAGCAGAATTTGTAAACCGCTTTCGCCTGGAGAGGAGACCGCTCCCGGCAATTGCACTTACTACTGATACCTCCATTATTACTGCCATCTCGAACGACTACCACTTTGATCAGGTATTCTCCAAACAGGTCCAGGCCCTTGCATGCCCGGGGGACATAGTCCTGGGAATCAGCACCAGCGGGAATTCTCCAAATGTATTAAAGGCCATGTCTGTTGCCAGGGGAATAGGGGCAAAGACTGTAGGCCTCACCGGGGGGAGTGGCGGAAAGATGGATCAATATTCCGATCTGATTATCCGTGTAGCCTCGTCCGATACCCCCAGGATCCAGGAGATCCACATCTTTTTTGGGCACCTCTTATGTGACCTTGTAGAACAGCAGCTCTTTGGCACGGTGTAGCCAGGCATGAAATATCCTGAACCTATTGACCTATCCGGTCTCAAGACCTATTCACTCTATGATCGTCCCAGTAAAGTTACCTGCTCAGACTTTGCGCGTCCGGTCTCTCCCGACCTCAAGATAAAGGACTTTCTGGAACTCCTTCCCAACCAACTGGCAGCCAGAGACCTGAAGGCCCTGGTCAAGGCAATATCTAAGGCCGTCCGGGACAAACGCGTGGTCTTGTTGGCCATGGGGGCCCATGTAATCAAGGTGGGGCTCAATCCCATCCTGATAGGGCTTATGGAGCGGGGGATCCTTACAGGAATAGCCCTTAATGGAGCGGGGATCATTCACGACGCAGAGATAGCCATGGCCGGGAAGACCTCCGAAGACGTGGCATCAGTCCTCGGTAGCGGGCAGTTCGGGGCAGCAAGAGAGACAGGTGAATTTCTCAACCAGGCCATATGCAGGGCAGCCCAGACGGAGAAAGGCCTCGGTGAGACCGTAGGAAATGCCCTGCTTGAGGCAGGATTCCCTTACAACGGCCAGAGCCTCCTGGCCAGTGCGGCCAGGCTGGGAGTGCCTGTTACCGTACACGTTGCAATAGGTACTGACATAATCCATATCCACCCAGGGGCCGATGGTGCCGCTACAGGCAAGGCATCCCACTATGACTTTCGTCTATTCTGCAGTCTGGTAAGCAGACTCAATCATGGGGTCTTTCTCCTTGCAGGTTCTGCTGTCATCTTGCCTGAAGTCTTTCTCAAGGCCCTGACCTTGGTCCGTAACCTAGGTTATCCAGTGAGAGACTTTACCACCGCCAATTTCGATTTTATCCGTCACTACAGGCCGTTGACCAATGTAGTGACCAGGCCTAATCTAGAGGGTGGCCAGGGCTTCAGCTTTGTAGGTCATCACGAAATTATGCTTCCCCTGCTGGCCGCTGCTATTCTGGATAGTTGCTCTGCTGGCCTCTATACTAGTGGGCTAACTTAGTTGCCCAAAACTGGGCAGTGATTTATCATAAATAAGATATGGAACAGAGACAGATTAACATAATTCAAAAACGTAGACCTACCCGTGTCATACATGTTGGGGATGTACCTATAGGTGGTAATAACCCCATAGTCGTCCAGTCTATGACCAACACAGACACCAGGGACGTTGCAGGAACTGTTGCGCAGATACAACGTCTCCAGGAGGTTGGATGTGAGATCATCAGGGTGGCAGTGCTGGATACGGCCGCTGCCCATGCAATCTCAGAGATCAAAAAGGCCATCTCTATACCCATTATTGCAGACATACACTTTGACTGGCGCCTGGCAATAGCCTCGATCGAGGCAGGGGCAGATGCCATAAGGATAAATCCAGGGAATCTTGGGGGTCTAGGAAGGCTGAAGAAGGTTGTAGAAAAGGCCAAAGAATATGATATGCCTATAAGGGTAGGTGTCAATGCAGGCTCTCTTGAGAAGGAGATCAGGCACAGATATGGCGGTCCTACGCCTGAGGCACTGGTTGAGAGTGCCCTCACAAATGTCGGGTATGTAGTGGACATGGGGTGGGAGTCCATCAAGATCTCTATAAAGTCCTCTGATGTCCTCACTACTATAGATGCCTATCGAC
>JALTHV010000240.1:1544-2699 GCA_027004315.1 Deltaproteobacteria bacterium | reverse complement strand
GAAATTGGGCCACCTCTTGTTCTCAGGGTCAAAAAAGACTTCAGCTTCCATCATATTGAACTCCCTGAGCCTCAACAGACCCTGCCGGGGTGATATCTCGTTCCTGAACCCTTTTCCTATCTGCACCGCACCGAAGGGCATTTTTTCCCTGAAATATCTGTAAAGGTATTGAAAGTCCATGAACATGGCCTGCGCTGTCTCAGGCCTCAGATATCCCGTCCTCTCCCTCTTTCCCTTTGGGCCTATGGTGGTCCTGAACATAAGGTTGAACGGTTCTGGTTTGGAGAGCTCGCCGCCGCACTCAGGGCACTTTATGCCCTCTTTTTTCATCTCATTCCATAGCTCGTCTGCGGAAAGCGCATCTGCATTCTCTATCTTGAGGAGTTTGTCTGCTCTGAACGCAGCACCGCATGATTTGCACACCGTCATGTAATCCTCGAACTTATCCAGATGGCCCGATGCTCTGAACACATCCTCAGGGCTGAGATTGGGGGAGTCTATCTCTGCCATTTCCTCCTGAATCACATAGTGTCTGCGCCATACCTCTATTATGTTCCTTTTCAGCTCTGCTCCCAATGGCCCGTAGTCATAGAATCCGCTCAGCCCTCCGTATATGTCGAAGGCGGGCCAGATGAATCCGCGCCTCTTTGCCATTGCCAGAACCTTTTCCCACACATCAATCCTCCAGAAGAGATGCCAGCATGTCCAGCTCATACACCATGGCTACGAGCCTGTTGCTCTCATCCCTGAGGGGCAACTGTCCGTAATCGTTCTCATACATTATCTCCGCAGCCTCGCTCACGGAGCTCCTCCTGAACATGGTCTTAGGCTCACTTATCATGATTTCTTCCACAGATATGTTCGGAACATCTATCTTGGAAATCTCATAATAGAGCTTCATGACATTCTTCAGGCCTTCCCAGTTCCATATGTCCTCATCATCCCCAAGTCCTATGTCCGCTGTCGATACTGTTTTCTCTATGATGTTCCTGCTGAATATGTCCCTGTCGGTGATTATACCAACCAGTACACCCTCGTCATCCACGACAGGGAATGCATAGAGATTCGTGAGCCTCATCGTGAGCAGCGCCACCTTCAGCGGTGTTTTCAGGTGCAATGGAACGCACGGAGAGCGCACATAGTTCTCCACAGGCT
>JALTHV010000240.1:559-1534 GCA_027004315.1 Deltaproteobacteria bacterium | reverse complement strand
GTCCTTGACAACAGGAAGCCCTGTCTTCTTGTTCTTGACCAATAAAGCTATGACATCATCCCTGCTTGCAGGCAATCTTGCGACTATGGGCTTCTTTGTCATTATCTCCTTTACCTTCATCTACTTCCCTCTCTTTGTCCTTACGACTAGAACGGGGCATGGAGCGTGCCTTATCACCTTCTCAGCCACACTGCCTAGGAGGAGTTTTTCAAGAGCGCTCCGCCCCAGCGTTCCTATGACTATCAGGTCCACATCCTCTTCCTCTGCCACATTTATTATTTCATCCGCAGGTATTCCTTCTTTTTTTATGATCCTTATTCTCACGCCCATATCCTCGGCCTGCTTTTTCAGCTTGCCCAGAACATCTTCTCCTTCATTTCTCAGGAATTCTACCATCGGAAATGAGGTCTCATCCAGAGTGAGCGGTACTATGGGAGATATGTCAACCACATAGAGGCCTATGACCTCAGCATCCAGCATCTTGGCTAGGCTCAGACCCTTTTTTACGGCCTCCTTCGTGTTCTCCGAGCCATCCGTCGCAATCAGTATCTTCTTTATTTCATCCATGCTCATCGCCTTTCATATATATCCTTAAATCCTCTTTTTCTGCGTTTATTATCCCTTTTTCAGGGTTTATCCACGGCCTGTCTATCACTATGAAGGTCGCTTCCTGACCTTCTCTCAGTCCTATGTCGCCGCCTTTTAAAAGTTTTCTTTCGAATATGCTCACCACCATGGCTCTGATAAGTTCAGGCTCCTTTCTCTTCGTGGTGGAATAAAGGAAGCTCAGCTCCTTCAATATATCTGGCTCTGCAATCATAGCGTTATCAGTTCCAAGATGCACATCTATGCCGTGCTTCACAAAATCCACGAACCTGTGGTCCTTGCCGAAGAAGGAATTTGACCTCGGGCATATGACAACAGGAATCTGTGCATCAGACATGTCCCTCATATCCTCATTGGTCATCTCATTTC
>JALTHV010000240.1:0-549 GCA_027004315.1 Deltaproteobacteria bacterium | reverse complement strand
TGGACTATGAAATCAGGCCCAAGCTCAAGCAAGGAGTTTACACTCTCCCTTATGCGCTCGCTGAAATGTATTGCAAATATCTTTTCATGCTCATGCGCTCTCTCCGAAAGCATGGAGAGGAACTCAAAATCATAATCTGATAAGGAACTCATCCCGAAGCCATCCGATATCTCCAGAAGGGCATCTATCTCTTCATCCGAACCCTCAACAGGCCTTGACAATATTCTGGGCTTTATCTCCATTCCCTCAGATGCCTTCCTTAGAAGTTCCACTCCTTTAATCCCTCCTTCCCTGAAATCCGCAAATCCGAATGTTCCTGTGGAAAGCATGGTTCTCATGGATCTGTACATGCCTGCAATTATCTGCTCGTCATCAGCGCTCTCCAGCATCCTGTGCTTGTATCCGCCCGGGCCAACCAGTTCATCTATGGGCATCTTCGGAGGATTTCTTATGAAGGAATCGCCTATATGGGTGTGGGCATTGAAGAAAGGAGGCACCACTATGCCTGTCATGAAGGGGTCGGGTATTATGGTCTCATCTATCCTTGTT
>JALTHV010000239.1 GCA_027004315.1 Deltaproteobacteria bacterium | reverse complement strand
CCGTTTAAAATCAAATATCAGATACAGGAGATAGAAAAATGAAATTTTTTATTGATACTGCAAACTTAGACGAGATACGCAAGGCAGCAGACCTAGGTCTGGCGGATGGAGTAACCACAAATCCCTCTCTTATAGCCAAAGAGGGCGGCAGATTTGAAGACAGGATCAGAGAAATATGTAATATAGTTGATGGTCCGGTAAGCGCTGAGGTAATAAGCACTGAGGCCGGAGATATGGTGGACGAGGCAGTGGATCTGGCCGGGATTGCCCCTAATATCGTTGTCAAAATCCCTATGACTACTGAGGGCATGAAGGCGACAAAAAAGCTTTCATCTGAAGGTATAAAGACCAATGTAACCCTTGTATTTTCTCCGCTCCAGGCATTATTGGCCGCAAAGGCAGGGGCAAATTATGTCAGCCCCTTCATAGGAAGGCTGGATGATATCTCCTGCGAGGGTATGGACCTAATAAAAGACATAGTCCAGATATTCGATAACTATGCCTTTGACACAGAGATCATAGTGGCAAGCGTCAGGCATCCCATACATGTATTAGAGGCTGCAAAGATAGGAGCCGACATAGCTACTATCCCCTACAAGGTAATAGCACAGCTGGCCCATCACCCATTGACTGACATAGGCCTTGCAAAATTTTTAGCCGATTGGGAAAAGATGCCGAAATAACATTCAATGGCACCAAGACCGTAACCGTTCACATTCCCCCCGGCCGGGGGTGAACGGTTACAACAGGAGGGGGTGTGAACGGTTACCCAAGACCTATGTCTATATATTTCGCTTCAGGTATATGTCTGCTGACGACATGTGCATTTCTTGTCCTCTGTCATGCAGGAAAGGCCGGTGCAGGCAGGCTATATTCCTTTGTAGACGAAAGTGGAGTAGTGCACTTCAGTAATGTGCCCACTGACCCACGCTATACCTCAGATACCTTTAGGGGCACTCTTCCATATATTAATTCTAAAAAGAGACCGAGGAATCTCGCAGAATTTGAAAAAATTATATCCAGGGCTGCGAGCCGATATGGCCTGGATCCCAATCTGATTAAGGCCATAATACATACAGAATCAGGCGGGATTCCGGGTGTCCGTTCCTCAAGGGGTGCTGTCGGACTCATGCAGCTAATGCCTGATACGGCATCCAACCTGGCGGTGTCGGATCCATCTGATCCCAAGACAAATATCTGGGCCGGCACTAAATACCTCAGCCAGTTATTGAAGCAATTCAGAGGTGACCTGATCCTGGCCTTGGCAGCCTATAATGCTGGGCCAGGAACAGTTAAAGAGTATGGAGGAATCCCTCCCTATCCTGAGACCATGGAATACCTGCAGAGAGTCCTGAGGCAGTGGCAGAGATACAGAGGTGAGTGAAGGCTACCGCTGGCCGGGGAGTAGGTCTTCTTATACCCTCCTTTTCCCCTTCTGAAACATAAAACGTCTTGATCTTATATTGAGCAGGAGTCCTATTCCCAAGAGTGTGGTAAATACCGAAGAGCCACCATAGCTGATAAGAGGTAAGGGGATTCCTACCACAGGCATAAGACCCATGACCATGCCTATATTTATCACTACCTGCCAAAAAAACATAGACGTTATCCCAAAGGCCAGGAAGGCCCCAAAACGTTCCCTTGTCTGTGAGGCTATCAAAAATCCACGGTATAATATCAGAAAATATATACTTAGTAGAAATACTGCCCCTACAAGACCCCACTCCTCAGACCACACAGAGAAGACGAAATCAGTGTGTACCTCTGGGAGAAAGCTGAGGTGTGCCTGAGTCCCTGCCATGTAGCCCTTGCCCCAGATCTGTCCTGAACCGATGGCAATCTTTGATTGCAATACATGGTATCCTGCGCCTAAAGGATCTCTCTCAGGGAAAAGAAAGCTCAAGACACGTCCTTTTTGGTAGGGCTTCAATTTTTCCCATATAAAGGGGAGAACAGCCAATACAGAGCCCAATACCAGCAAGAAGGAAGTCCAGCGAAGGCGAGCCATATATACCAGAGAGGCGAAAATAATCACCAAAAATAGCGCTGTCCCCAGGTCTGGCTGACAGTAAATCAAATATACAGGGACAAGAGTCAGGATGCCTGGCAGCCATAGATCCTTTAGGCAATATTGTGGTCTGTCGTTACGATAGAAGTAGCTACTCAATACAATAACTGTAATAAGCTTGGCCAGTTCAGAAGGTTGAAAATTCATGAACCCCAGAGAGAGCCAGCGTCTTGATCCACCCGCGCTCTTCCCTATAAGCAGGACCAGTATGAGCACAAAGACGATAAACAGATATATAGGGATAGAATAGGTTGAGAGAAGGCGGTAATCCAAAAAGACTACCAGGCCCAGCATCACAACAGTGCCTGCTATGTACCACCGGAGTTGTCTCCATTGGAATGGATAGCCGGTAGCTGTACCTGCGCTATTTAAATTTATAAAACCAATGGCCATCAGCATAAGTACAGCCAAAAAGAGCCACCAATCAAAATGTTCCAAAAATTGTCTGCCATGCATAGTCATTTTGTATCCGAACAGCGTGCTTATTTGGGAAGCAATTTGCGTTGTACCCGTTCACACCCCCTTCTGTTGCAACCATCCAGGTCCCCCCTCACCCAAACCCTCGCCCCTTGTTTTTTAAGATTTTTGCAGCATAGAAGACCCCATCTCCTCTAACCATCCACGTCCCGGCCAGCAGTA
>JALTHV010000238.1:3490-8117 GCA_027004315.1 Deltaproteobacteria bacterium | reverse complement strand
CGGGGGGAATGTAAACGGTTAGATCTCCATTGTCTGCAGATCCCACTATTTCTCAGGGAGTTTGAGAAAGTATCCAGGCCTATGTCCTGGGAATAGTCTTGGATGAAAAATTGCAGCAAGGTCCTCAATGATATCATCTGTCTTATCAATCGATTCCCAATACCATGGCTGAAAACACCATACATTTCCCTCTCTTACCGACTTGAAACCGGCGAGGATGGGGTGAGTGGCGATCAACTTTTTTATCGAGGTGATTCCGTATTGTGGCAAGGTGCCTGGAGATATGTAGATGTCCGCATCTCTTCCCCGGGCATAAAACTGCTCCAACGTTATTGCAGCGCTGCCAGTCTGCCTCAGATTCCCAAACACATAATGGCCCCCTGCCATAGAGATCATCTTGGCCACATATGAATCCGCTCTTGGCACATAAACTGTCCCCCTCCCCATGATAAACCCCCACAATATATCTGGCCTGTTTACAAGGCCCCTGAGCCTTCCGGAGAGCATATTTGTGCCTTTTACTGCCCTTTCAAAGAATTGCTCTGCCTCTCTTTCTCTGTTGTAAAAGGCAGCAAAAAACTTGATCCATTCCAATCTGCCCAGGGGGTTCTTCTCCAGATATTCAGTGACTACAGCAAAGGGTATTCCCAGCTCATTAAGTTTTTCTGTCTTTTCCCATTCTCCTGCAAAAAACACATCTGGCTTTACACTCCGCAGCTTCTCATAATCAGTGACTCTCGATTCGCCCAGGTATTTGATCTTTCCTTCCTCCATGCCCCTTCTGATCTCATCAATATGCCACTGTTTTTCCCTTGTAGTTACACCTACAATGCTGTCAATGACCCCCAGGGCCTTTAACAGAGGTGGAATTGTAGTCCATTTGCTGACTACTCTTCTTACTGGTATTTCAATGATTTGATTCTGTCTGTATCCTTCAGGTGGTCTCTGTCCACGTGGGATTAAGAGCAATTTTCTCCCAGCTCCATCTGTCACCAACTTGCGGCCATTTCCAAGATATTCAATCCGAAAATGAGTGGCATACTGGAGTTGAAGCGGTATTCCCCTCTGCGGTTTGGCAGGGGCTCCCATTGCCGTTCCTGCAAGAATGGAGAACAGAAGAAATAACATGCATGCACATCTGATAGACCTCTCTCCATGCCCCATTAGATATCCTCCCATTTTTCCTCAAACCCCATGGCCATACACTGATAGACAAGATCCAGGAAGGCTGTATTTTCAAGATTGAATTGGCAGGTATCCAACCTATTTTTATACAATACAAACCGGTCATATTTGCCTGATACCGCCGCGGCGAGGTGAGCGCCATAGGTGCTGAATATCTCGGGAGCACAACTTTCAGGTAGGATCTGCCAGCCAATTTTGTCTCTCAGATGCACCAGGGCTGCCACGGCGGCGACAGTTATGGGATCACGGTCAATACACTCAAAGTTTCTGCTTAAAAGGTCACCTAAATCTGCTGGCAGGTATCTTTTTATGCCTGCCTCCATGGTCCTGACATCCGCGCCGAATCGTTCAATGTGGACCAGCGTGGAGCATCGACTCTGAGCAGACATGCCGTTCTGGAGCTTGAGCGTTCCAGCTACTGCCTTTTTCACTGTTAGCCCAATCAGTTCCCCCAGTTTTGAGTGTTTGCCAGCGCCGGTCAGAGGGATTCCCCCTGTGAGGGCGCAGGCAACGGCGATCTGATCCGTACCTGTACCAGTAGCGAGACCGTCTGAGTACCGGGAATTGATGTTTAGCTCCTGAAGGATCGCTGTCTTTGCCTCGGTAGCAGTCATAACGGCCCTGACCATCGCGCCCGGAGTCAGTTCCCTGTTGATGCAGACAATGATATTGATCGTGCCGCTATCCTCCTTTGTCTTTGCCGCACCCCCCTTTTTCTTGCTATTTTGACATACTGTACCTGTGACAGGCATAAACTTCCCACTTTCTTCGTAAACAGATGCGGGGTCCCCGACACGCCCGGCATTGGTCTCTACACCGCCTGTGCAGATAGCTACTACCTCAAGGTCATGAAATTTTTTTGCCTCCATGGCCGCGCAATTCATGTTGGCAGCCGTACCGAGCGACGCACAATTTTCAGTAAGACCATGTCTCTGGCAGATTTGTTGTAGATAAACGGGCGGCCGACGGACTGCCATGTCGTACGATTTCCGTCTGTGCCCCGTGGGCTCACATGCCTGGTGGTTAAAAATCAGGTCAAGATCCTCCCGCAGGCCGCCGTTCGCCCTGCAGGTAGAAATAACCCGGTGCGGCACGACAAACCTGACCACTATAATCTTTTCCTTACGATGAACCTCAATTCCCTTGTAAAAAGTCTTGATTAGCATGTCCATATCCCGGTTACTTTTCGTGTCCTGGGCAATTACTGCCTTTCAATAGAGAATCAAACATGCCTCGCCATCTCCCCTAATATAGATCGAAGCTCCTTGCAGAAGACCAGCTTTTCAGCGGATTCACCATATAGATCATGGGCTGCCTCTCGACTACGAAGAGTATAGACACGTCTTCCCTGCTCAACGGCCTTAAGCAACAACTTAATATTCTTCCTGTTTGACAGACCCACGGGAAAGCCAGAATCAATAACGTGGTCTGCCTTTTCCAGGAGTGCGAACGCATCATGGAACCCAGTATCTCTGATCTCCCTGAACGGTTCCTCTCTGATTACCTGTGCCCCGATGGTCCGGGCAACGTGATAATCAATATCGTTTTCGTGTATTACCCCGGTTGAGACCTCTAAGCCGTTCCTTGAAAGGAGGCGATAGATGGGGATACCGGTTCCCCCTCCGGCCACCACAAAGACCCTCATGCCGTCTGCGTCTCCAATCAGGTCAATGGTGCCAAGCATGCTGTTAAAACGGGCACACTTCAGGTCGTACAGCCTTGCGACGGTATCCTCCTTCAGGATTTCGTCTGGGGGGCCGCATGCCATTATGCCTCCATCCTTTACGAGGATGACCAGTTCCGCGATCTTCAGGGCAAGGTCCACATCGTGAAGGGAGACGATGACGGTAATGCCTTTTCTCCTGCAGGAGTCCCGCAGGATGGACATGAGCTCGATTCGGTGTTTCAAGTCCAGGTGAATGGTCGGTTCATCGAGAATTATGATTTCCGGCTCCTGGGCCAGGGCCCTGGCAAAGACCACCTTCTGCCTTTCGCCGTCGCTGAGCTCGCTGAAATACCTGTTGGCAATGTCATCTGCATTTACAAGGTGCAGACACTCCCTGATCTTGCGGATGTCCTTCTGGGACAGTCGTCCAAGGAGATCTGTGTACGGGTACCTGCCCAGGGCCACAAAATCAAAGGCGGTAATCACGCCAGGGGTCAGGCGCTCGGTCAGGACCACTGCCATGGAGCCGGCCAGTTCATGCGGGCTCAGGTCGTGCAGCATGCGGCTCCCAAGGTATATCGTCCCTTTCAGGGGAGAGAGGAGTCCTGAAATGGTCCTCAGGATCGTGGTCTTGCCTGAACCGTTCGGACCAAGGAGGCAGACAAACTGGCCCTTCAGCATATTCAGGTTGATACCCTGGACAACGGTCCTTTTCCCGTAACCCACTGTAAGGTCCCTGGTCTCCATGACCCTTGCATTTCCCTTCCCGTGCCCCTGATCCGTCATATCGTGCCCCTCTTCTTGAGCAGGAGACCGATCACAACAGGTGCGCCAAAGAGGGATGTTATGGCGCTTAGAGGCAATTCCACAGGCGAGAAGATCGTCCTCGCCACAAGGTCACATAGCATGGTCACGATTGCCCCGATCAGCACTGCGCCCGGGATGAGCACCCTGTTGTCAGATGTCCTGAAGGTGATCCTTGCAAGATGGGGAATCGCCAGACCTATAAAGGCAACCGGGCCTGCAAAGGCGGTTACAAGACCGGCCAGGGCGCTTGAAAAGGTAATGATCAGGAACCGGAATAGCCTGATATTGACGCCCATTGTCTTTGCGTAATCCTCGCCAAGGAGGAATGCATTAAGAGGCTTACTCATGAGATACGCCCCTACCAATAGAGGTATCCCGAGCAGCATTACCAGATAAAACTCCTGCCAGGTAAAGCCGGAGAAGCTCCCCATTTGCCAGAGGACAAACCCCTTTACCTTCTCCCTTTCCGCAAACGCGATCAGGATGCTCGTTGCCGCATAGCAGAGATAGCCCATCATCAGACCTATGATCAGCAGGGTAACAATGCTCTTTACCCTTGAGGCCGCTGCCACGATAATGACCATTACCCCCAGGGCGCCGCAGAATGCCGCGAGACTCAGGAAAAGGGGGTGAATGGCGGGCAGTCCCATGCTCAACCCCCCCAGCATCACCAGCGCTACCATCAGGATGGCACCGGACGATATGCCAAGCACATAGGGACCCACAATAGGGTTCCGGAAGAATACCTGGAGCAAGAGACCCCCTGCAGCGAGATAGCCACCGCAAAAGAGGCTGGAGAGGACACGGGGCATCCTGATCTTCCAGATTATCGCACCCGGGGTTGATCCTGTAACGTGTCCCAGGATGATCCTGCATGTATCTGAAAATGGTATGCTTACCGATCCGATGCCTATGCTCAGGACAAAAAATATGGCAAGCACCATCAAAAGAAACAAAAATAATCTGTAT
>JALTHV010000238.1:0-3390 GCA_027004315.1 Deltaproteobacteria bacterium | reverse complement strand
AGGGAAAAGCCCGGGATGAAGGATAGCCGCAAGCTCTGCAATAATTCCCGCAGTATCCGCAGACTGGTACAGGTTGTATCCCGTAGAATATATCCTCCCACCGTTCATGGGCCTGATATCCACTACCTGGAGCAGCCTGCTCGATTCCCGTAGTTTTTCCTTCGAGGTAATGCCTGTTTCCGGCCCCCTGTAGGTGATGAGGATATCAGCATGTTTTGCCCTGAGAAAAAACTTCTCTATCGTGACCTGCATACAGCTTGCGCCTTCAAGGTCCTTAAAGAGGTAATCTCCACCTGCCTTTTCCACCATCTGCCCGGCCCATGAGTTTCCGGGTTCTACCTGCACCTTGCCTGCATAGATATCTCCCCATATCACCCCTGGCCTTTCCCTGGCCCCCTTCAGCCTGGCCGATATCCTGTTGATCATTTCAATCTGCGACTCGGCAAAGGCCTTCCCTTTTTGTTCCTCGTTGTAAAAGGCCGCAAGAAATCGAATAAAGGCTATGTGTGTCCTGAGATCCTTGGCGATCCTGGTGCTGGTCACGACACACGGGATAGAGAGTTCATCGAGCTTTGGCACGATCCCCGCGTCCCAGGTAAAGACTACGTCTGGTCTGAGTCTTCTCAACCTTTCATAGTCGATTGATCTGGGATCGCCCAGATAGGTGATCTTTCCCTCCTTGATTCCCTCCCGTATCTCGGGGATATGCCACTTCTCCATTGTCCTCGTGACCCCGACGATGCTGTTCAGATGTCCAAGCTCCTTGATAAGCGCTGCATTGTAAGGGGAGCAAACCACCACTCTCTTTACCGGGATCCGGACAAGATTTTCCTTCCTGTATCCATCAGGGGTCTTGCATCCCCGCGGAATAAGCAGGAGCTTCCTACCGATACCATCGGTGATCTCCTTGTGCCCATTCGCAAGATGTTTGATGCAAAGTTCCCCAAATTGCTCAAAATTTGCCTTGCATCCCCAAAACGGCAAGATAGACAGGGCGATTACGATCAAGACCGCGGGTATGTTGGAACGTAGATGTCTCATATCGGTCTTTCCATATGATGATTAGAGTAATCCGTGTAATCTGTGGATTAAAGGCACCTCCCCCTGGTTGGTACGTGAGCGGGTTACGAGCAGGAGATACATGAAAAGCCCAAGGCCGAACACAAAGGCCCCTGCCGCCATCAACCCGGCTCCAGGGTCTTTTCTGACCACCAGGTCAATAAAAGGTGGCCCCTTCATGCCCTTTTCCCTGGGATAAAAGTCCTCTATAAAGAGGCTCCAACCCCTGTACCTTACAGGGTGATTCATTGAGATTGCCCTTTCATGGACGCCGGAACGGTCAAAGAAGGCGAGGATCCCTGTCACGTCTTCGGTCTTTCCCCGCATGCCCAGGAAGGGGGATCCCCTTTTGAAAAATTCGAACTTCAGATCTTTGAGCGCTATTTTGAGGTCAGAACGCGGCGCCATTATTGTAGTGCCTATGCCCAGGATATTGCCGTGTGAGTTGACACCGAGGGTGTGGCTTACAAGCTGGCCCAGAAGGAGCAGGACAAAGCCAAAATGGATAATGGTCGGGGAAAGCCTCAGGAAAAGCTTCCATATACCTCTTTCATGGAATCTCTTAACAGTGGCAACCGCCTTTTCTGTACTGCAGATACTGGTGTTCAGGGTCAGGAGAAAGAGGAGGGAAAGGAAGACAAAGAACCACCAGGTAATCTGGATTGCCTTCAGACCATAGGTGGCTGCCCACTGCTGGAGCATCATGTCGTTCAAGGCAAAGAAGACCTTTGGGTGGTGTTTCATAATCACGGAACCTGCCAGGATATCGACAAAAAGGGCATAGATCAGCCAGATCGATAGCCTGATGCTGCCGAAAGATTTCCAGGCCGCTTTAATAAAGCTCATAGATCTTGGCATTTAACAGCCCCGGGGTATGTATCCCGCCAATCTGCGGCAGGTAGTCGAATGAAAATACCAGGATGGCCCCTCCCAGAAGAATCCATGCCCTCTTTTTCTGGTTCCATCCCCTTGTCAGGCGAAGGTGTAAAAGACCTGCGTAATAAAACCAGATCGCGGCCGAATGGAAGTAGTAGTGGTTCCACGAAATAAAATCAGCCCTTCCCACGTAGCTCCATAGCATGCCAAAGAGACCGGCAATACACAGAGATGCAAAGCCCCATATGATTATTTGATTTGAGACGTCGTCTTTCATATTCAAAAAGACAGAGCGGATTGCGAGATAGGCGCCGGCTATGAGCAGCCCATGGGCAGTAAACAGAAAGAAGTGAAAGAGATGTGCGTATATGCTTCTCGACATAATGGTAAACGGCGGATAGTAATTTTCTGAAAAGAAGATGGCAATGAGTGAAAAGAAAACGATAAGAGGGAGTAGGGAAAGGCCATCAATATCTCTTTTTATCGAAATTTGTATAAGGCAAATCCCTGCTAAACACATGGGAAGAAAAAAAGGCTCTGAAAACATATTGCAATATGGCAATATGATGTATCGTCCACTGGAATCAGAGATAAGATGGATGGAAAAGGCTACTAGCAGAAAAAAGATGGACAATTGCCTGAGCTTCATCAGATAGCACAGAAATGCTACTATATAGATAAGACAGGCAATATAAAAGGTCGTTATTGGAAATATAAGGTTGATCATCTTATTCAAAAAATTCCAAAAAAAATCCCCGGGCCTAAAATCTATAGACCCGGGGATGCCGTTTTCCACCTCGGTATACCTTGCCTGGATCTCAATCCACGGAGATCAGGACAATATATGTCTCATGGGCAGGTCTTCTGGCTTACAGATCATCCTACTTGCCGCGCCTTCCCGTCAGGCAGTCAGCCTAAGATAACAGCTGAGTGCCTGATAGTGGCATCTTGCGACGTTCGTCTCTGATTACAGCGGCGGGTCCGCGACGGACTTTCACCGTCTTCCCTCTATGTCCTTACGGACTACCCATGACCAAATTCCAAAAAATAACAAAGATCTATTTTATGTCAAGTAAAAATTTATGTCAGGTAAAAAACGGACACCGTTAGATGCCCAGCGTGCATGGCGCGCGATGCGCACCCTACGGAGGCTGAAAAACGGTTAATTGTTGTGGGGAAAAATAAGGGGCTGACCTAATAACTGCTCATACTTCACGCAAGCAAAACCAAGCCATAAAACCCTTCTGCTTAACGTCCAGGGACGCAAAAACTTTACTTTTAATGGATGACCACTCTATTCTCTCGATAGTTCCTCAAAATTCAGTATTGCCATTGTGTCATCCTTTATCGCCATGGCGTATATCTTATTTTTCGTCAGATAACTCAAAATGTTTGCAGGGATATAGAGCGACGCAAATATGGGAATCAAGCGCTTCCTGGCGCTCTCAGGAAAAT
>JALTHV010000237.1 GCA_027004315.1 Deltaproteobacteria bacterium | reverse complement strand
GGTCGCACAGTTTTATTGAGAAGTTACTGTCCTATACTTCAACTGCCTGGCAACAAAGCAGATTTTGTAAAACGGGCTGCTGCATAATCCGGGATTATTGCCCTGGCCCCTTACACCCCACGTCGTGCAGATGGGTTGCCTCGAGTTCACGTCTCATGGCCATGTCAAAGAGCACGCGTTCCTTCTTTTTATCCAGGCCCAGATCCTGGCGCTTTTGGTTTATGTGGTCAATCATCTTGCTGGCAATCTCATTAGATGTCTCACCCACGCCCCATCCTCCTCCATAGAGATCGGCCATGCCATTAAAGCAATAGTCAGTAACTATCTTAGAGCCTGTGGTAGGGAAATTCGGTCCAAAGACCACATAGACCCCACTTGTGACACAATATTGTCCAATAGATACCGCCTTCTCACTCATCCACTGAGGAGAGCTCCCTGCTATCGGGAGGTCGCTGATGTCATTGCCAAGGCCGCCGGTATTTACCATCTCAGTAGCGGCAATAAGGATACGGCTGTTGTCCACACAGGAACCCATATGCAGGACAGGTGGACAACCCACTGCCTCCAGGACCTCTTTCAGGCCGTCACCTGCCATATCCATGGCCTCAGGCACCAACAGACCTGCACGGGCAGCCCCTGTTGCAGCACAGCCAGTAGCCACTACAAGGACATCATTGGCTATGAGTTCCTTTGCAAGCTCTGCATGGACTTCGTCCATTACCCTGTAGTTGTCACAGCCAACTATGGCAGCAACACCACGGATACGGCCATTTATTATATTGTCGTTAAGTGGCCTATAGGATGCACGAAAACGCCCTCCAAGGAGATAGTTGATGGTCTCATGACTGAAGCCTGCCACCAGGTCCATACGAAATTTGGGTATAAAGTGCCTGCCCCGGTCCGGATATCTCTTGATGGCATGTGTTATTATTTCCTTGGCCACGTCCATGGCCCTGTGGTCATCGAATTGTATGTGGGTAGCCCCTGGGATCTTGGCCTTATCAGATGTGGTGATGAGTTCGGTATGGAACTTGTCTGCCACAGGAGATACCCCCTGCATGATACACTGGACATCCACTACCATGGCCTCTACCGCACCGGTAGCCAGGACGACTTCCTGTTGAATAAAGCTTCCGGCTACAGGAATTCCCCTCCTCATGAGGACCTCGGTCCCAGTGCAGCATACGCCTGTAAGGTTTATACCCTTGGCCCCTACCTTCTTGGCGGCCTTGACTATTTCCGGATCGCTGGCCGCCATTGCCAGGGCCTCGGCAAGTACCGGCTCATGACCGTGTACCGTGATGTTTACCTCATCTTCCTTTAGGACACCAATATCTACCCTGCTGCGTATAGGGACAGGAGTGCCAAACATGATATCAGACAGCTCTGTGGCGATCATAGAGGCAGCCCAGCCGTCTGCCAGGGAACAACGGGCGGCCTGGGAGAGCAGACTCTTATGTTCCTGGTCCACGCCGATGTGAGTACGATGCATTATCTCCACTACCTCACGGTCAATACCTCTTGGGATGACTCCCCGCCTGGCCCAAAGTTCCTGCCTGGCCTTTGGGGCCCTCTTTATAAAAGAGGGCATCCCGGTCTGTTGACCGAACTCACTGAGCAGCTTGTTACCTACCTCTATTGCAAGGTCTCTGGGATCCTTTTCAGCAGGATCTATCCCGACCCTCAGGGCCGTCTCTCTCAGCTTGATGGTGTCTTTGATCTCATAGGGGGTCTCGCCGCGGGCCGTGGCGAGAAAGGCAAGGACCACTCCCCTGCCATGATCCATATGTGCAGAGGACCCGCCAGCAACCATACGGCAGAAGGTACGGGCTGCCACTGTTGCTGCAGTAGCGCCACAGACACCCTGCATGTCTTCTACACCCTCTATTATCTGGCAAGGTCCCATGTTGCAGTTGTGACAGCAAGTCCCTCCTTTGCCGAACAGGCAAGGCATTGCACCACGCTTAGCCACCCTGTGGGCCGCGGTACTTACGCCCTCGGAACACTCATTGCAGAGTACTGCACGATTGCTTTCACACTGGATATTAGGGCACTTATCTCTCTTTTTATCAAATCGTCTGCTGGTATCCATAATTATTTTTCCTCAGCCTGCTCGACTTTTTTAGGTTTCAGGATAGACTTAAGGCCTGTTTTGCGGCCTGGACCGTATTTTTCATAAGCATGGTTATAGTCATCGGGCCGACACCACCAGGCACTGGGGTTATGGCAGAGGCCTTCTCCTTTACGCCATCAAAATCCACATCACCGCACAGGATTGCCTTGCCCTCAGGGGTCTTGCCGATTCGATTTATCCCTACATCTATTACCACTGCTCCTTCCTTGACCATATCGGCAGTGATTACCTTGGGACGTCCTGCTGCCACTATGAGGATATCGGCCTTCAGGGTGTGAGATGCCATATCCCTGGTTCGAGTATGACATATAGTGACAGTGGCATTTCCACCTTCTCTTTTCTGAAACAACAGGTTTGCAATGGGCTTCCCAACAATATTACTCCTACCCACGACTACCACTTCGGCCCCACTGGTCTCAACTCCTGAACGTATCAGCATCTCCAGGATACCGTAGGGTGTACATGGCAGGAAACAAGGCTCACCTATTACCATTTTCCCCACATTCACCGGGTGAAAACCATCCACGTCTTTTCCAGGGTTGATGGCATAGATGACCTTGCCTTCGTCAATGTGCCTGGGAAGGGGAAGCTGTACCAGTATGC
>JALTHV010000236.1 GCA_027004315.1 Deltaproteobacteria bacterium | reverse complement strand
ATTAATCCCAAGTAATAAGGACATTTTTATCTTTTTATCTCAGGTTTCGGACTTGGATTAACCTCTTAGGCATTATATTTTGACCTTTATCTTGCTGCTGATAGACCAATGATTCCCATAAGTACAGGGGAGGTAAATAGTCCTACTATTGTTAGAACCCAAGCCAAAATGTTGGCGCCGATACCAGCCCAATTTTTGTTTTTTACGGCGATAATCGTACCTATCAGTGCGACGATTGCCGCAATTGGAACAAAGATTGTCCCGAGAAAGAGAATCCCAAGTACAGCCAACACGCAGGCAATAATACCTGCCACCATACCTGTCCCTTGTTTAGCTACTTGTTGTGCCTCACTCATTTTTACCCCCTTCTGGCTTTGGTTAAGAAATATAACAGTCCTAATATATGAAAAAATCCACCTGGCCCATTTGCAGACTGATACTTAGTAGCTTCAACCCTCTTCCTGCTCCGGCCTCTCCAGCGCTAGCAATACTTCCCAGGCCATATCCGAACAGTCTATAGGCTAAGCCACCAAACCTCCGATGATTCCCAAAACAAGCGCAACAATTTTCATTATATTTTATTATGCTCTCTTTTATTACATGTGATATCTGAGATACCGATTGAAAATTGAATATATCTATTTTCTTTATCTTTAATATATCTATACAGATCTGCACCAAAGCTAAAGATCTTCCCATCTGATGCCTTTTCTGACTTGAAAATCATCACTACGGTATTTTTTGCATGGGGAGTAAAAACGGTATATTGGCTATAATCTCTACAGCTACTAGTTGCAGAATATCCAGAACTCCAAAGAAGTTGTATCCCTGTAATTTTTGCTATCGCCCACACATTACCTTTATCATCTACCAGAGTTACATCCCTATTACCATTATTATCTATTCGCACACCTAATAAGATGTCTTTCTTAGTGATATTCTCAAATCTCAGGACCAGGCTAAGGACTGTTTTATTTTTAGACATATTGATTGACTGAACAGTCACCCTTAAAAAGCTGTTTTGAAAGGATGGGAAAGGGCTATGTGTTGGCCTTGGGCTTACAAAAGCAGGGGATGGTTTTACAGAGGATACCATTGTATTACGAGAATACACCGGGGGAGGAATTGCCTTTTTCTCCATTAGACTTGCCACAGTTCCCACCTTGGGGATGCTCGTTGATGCCACTGCAAAGACCTTGGCTGTATCCACCCCTATCAATCTGGCATTAACCTTGACACTATTCCCAAGGTCTGTAATGGAGCCTGTAACAATGGCATCAATACCCAGAATCTTCCCTACACTTTCCATTGCCCTTGCATCAAGAAGACCACTCATGGTTAACTTCTGCTCCTGCAGGACCCTCATTAACTGTCTTCTTTCAACCACCTCAAACTGTCCTGGGCTGATTATGAACAGCCTGGTAATCAACTCTTCGGCAAGAAACTGACCAAAGGCAGTGATATTGCCATTAAGATCACTAAACTCAACAATAGCAATCTTTTTCTTACCAGTAGCTCTCATATTTTTTGATATTTGTCCCGCAAGTTCATTGATGCCAGCCTCAAGGTCTGCAGCTGCTTGAACTGGCACCGTCCTTAAGAATAGGAAAATAGAGAGGATTAGAACCACTGCTACAATTGGAAAGGGCATTCTTTTCATAATGATATCTCCTAAATTGGCAATTTTGCCTTACCACGACAGAAATTGCTTCCTTGACATTACCATGTCTATTTTAAGCACCTGACCACTGCGGGAAACATCCATATCTTGGAAAGGATTGTCCTCGGTACCCATCAGGTCTTTTGGCAGTAATGACGCTAACTTCTTCCCAAGACTGAACGTGCCAGAAGCGATTGAAGCCGCCTTCTCGTTCAGCATAAGAATGGCTACTTTTACTGGAAACTTTCCCCCCGAATGATCTACACTCATGACTGCACCCCGGAACAGCAGGCCCTTTGTGATTGACCCTGCAAGATTTATCATGCTCTCCATGCCAGGGGCAATCAGATTGGCTCCAACACCGACTACACTACTCCCTATATCAACGGCAGCACCTGCGCTATCAAGCACTTCCTGAGGCATAATTACACAGATATTTATGGGATCGTTATTCTCTCTAAGCTCGCTGGCCAACTTTTTATAAATAGGATGCCTGACCAGGGCCTCTTCCTTTCCGTTTATAACATCTAATATCTCATGAATAGTTAGTGTAGAACCTGACAAAAGGACATTTTGAGCTAAAGCTATTATGCATTCATCCGAGTAGGTACTGCAGTAATAGGTTTTTTTTAGATAGTGATTGATCTTCCATCCTTTTTGAATGAGGTGCCCTATCTTATGTTTGGCATTGTAGTCTCCTCTAATAATTATCCCCTCATATTCTGTTGAGGAAGAAACCTGCCCTACGAAGGCAGTTAAATCGTCCACCTGTTTCAGATTAATGCCTATAGTGGCAAGTCCATTTGTTATCTCGTTTCCACGTGGAGTCTGGTATGTTTTAGTTCCTGGAATTACCTGGTCGACACTGTATGTATCAGTATTTGAAGAATTACCTAGTATAAATCTGCATAGATCGTTATCTCCTATTACATTCTTCATTTTGATGGATAGTGTTAAGAATACACTTTGAGGTAACAGCTCCTGCGGTTCAGGTCTTTGGGCACAGGCAGCAATAAGAACAATAAGGAAGATGCAGGTCAAGGCAATAGATAAATAAGCTTTGTAACTTTGCACTCTATCCATT
>JALTHV010000235.1 GCA_027004315.1 Deltaproteobacteria bacterium | reverse complement strand
GAAACCCTGAAAAAAGCTACCGCTGGCCGGGGGAATATGATCAGTTACCAAAAAGGATGCCCCAACTTATTGAGAAGTTACAATTTTTTTTAGCAAGCCATGACTTAGCTACCTACCTGGAAGAGTTTCTTTTTGACCCAACGCATACCATATCTGAGCAGAGCGACCTCGTCCTGGGAGATCGCCTCTATTACCTCCTCAGACTCCATGCAGCGTTCAAGGCTAGGGCCTTCCAGGAAATATTGGCGGAACCCATCTATGTCATAGCAGCCCAGATCGAAGATGTCGATTTGGTCTGCATTGAGATATGGTATGCCCAACTCGGTCTTTGCCTGCAAAATTTCTCCAAAGATATCATTCATCTCATTATAGGGGCCAATACCTTGATTATCTATCCATTCTCTGACAGTCCACCTCTTTCCATTCTCGAATCCTTCACAGCCAGGCTCCTTAATAATGTAATAAAAGTCATCTACCCCCTCCCTGTCACTGCTTCGGCAGGCCATCCTGACAAGGGGATAGGTGCGGCATGCACCTGGTCGATCCTCATAGATCGTACAGCCCTTTCCTTTTTCCAAAAATGGACAGTTGCGATAGAATTCTTTCATCTTGAGCAACACTACAGGGAGTCCCGAATTCTGCCCAACATATATTTTGGTATAATCTTTGAGAAAATCGCTGGATTTCATACCCAGGCGATTCTTGATCCGGAGTATATCATAGGGCATGAGTAAAAGGTTCAAGTCATAACAACAGTCCGTAAAACAATTTCTATCCGGGGTACAGGAAAAGCAGAAGGTGTCCTCTTCTCTTAACTGTCTGGATTGATCGATATAGACCTCAGGTCCTTTAGACATAGATTATACTCCTTTATTATAGCTTATTAGGCTGTAGTAGGCTATTAGTTGGTTGTACTTCTACTTAATAGCTAACAGCCTAACTAGCTAATATCAGATGAATTGTACCCCTAACTTTTAGCCTAACAGGCTAACAGCCTGCAGCCTAATAGGCTATAATACTATACAAGTTCGCTCAAGACCATATTGGCCAGCCGCCTGCCTCTTTTGGTGAGAAAGAGACGCTGACCTTCCAGTGCAAGCATTTCCTTTTCTAGCAGTGCCTTGAGCGTATCTCCATAGTATCTGATTGGGTCATATCCCCACCGCTCACTGAACTCAGGGAGTGATATACCCCTTGTGAGGCGAAGGGCAAGAGTCACTGATTCCCTAAATCTGGCCTCTGGATCAAGGACCTCATGGTCGTCAATGGCCCTTCCACCATCTTTTACCAGTTCTATATAGTCAAAGAGATCCCTGGTGTTTCCCTCCCTGTCTGGAGGCAAAAAAGATACTGCTGAACATCCAAGACCCAGATAGGCCCCATTTTTCCAATAGTTGATATTATGCCTGCATTCCTTTCCTGGAATGGCAAAATTTGAGATCTCATACTGTCTATATCCCCTTTCCGTAAGGAGTTCTTCCGTAAGGTCTGTAATCTCCAGGATGGTATCTTCTCCTGGAAGTGTTACTTCTCCCTTGAGCACAGCCTCTTTTAGCGGCGTATCCCCTTCCACTGTGAGCTCGTAACAGGATATGTGCTCTGGCCCCAGGGATATGGCCCCTTCAAGGGTCTCCTGCCATTCCTTAACGTCCTGGCCCGGCAGGCCATAGATGAGATCCAGGCTGACTATAGGAAACTCGGCCTCACGGGCATGCCTGTAGGCGAAGAGTGCATCAGATACAGTATGGCTTCTTCCCAGGACCTTCAGGCCTCTGGGCGACAGGGACTGAACCCCAAGACTGAGCCGATTTACTCCAACTGCCCTCAATTCTCTGAGCCCCTTTTTTGTTACAGATCCCGGGTTGGCCTCAATGCTGATTTCTGGAGAGGTGCTTGACCATGAAAATGCCTCAAGGGACCTCTCCAGGATAGAGACGAGGTCCCTTACAGGTAATACTGTAGGGGTCCCACCACCTACATAGAGGGTATCAAAACACAGAGAAGAGACCCCTGGCATCTGAGACATGGTGGCCATTTCTTCCAAAATAGCCCTAAGATACGTCTCTTGTACCTCAGGGGGAAAGGGCCCCGAGACAAAATCGCAGTATGGACACTTCGTTTTACAAAAAGGGATATGGATATAGAGACCTGCCATCAAGGACTCAATGAGTACATATCTCTACCTGAAAAATCTGGATACATCCCCTGACTCGAGTTGAATTCCTCTGGGAAATTGGAGATGAGAAACTCTAAGAGATTCTCTCTTATCTCCTGGGCAGTAGAGGCCACAAGGAGTTCTTGAACCAGGGCACTACACCGTTCCTGCTTAGTCTCTCGAATCATGCGTTTGATCTTTGGTATGGCAAGTGAATTCATGCTCAGCTCATCCAGACCTATACCAAGGAGTACAGGCAAGTACATTGCTTCCCCTGCCATCTCTCCACACATTGCTGCCTCAATGCCAGCCTCATGGGCTGCCTCTACAGTGCGGTGTATCATCCTCAAGACTCCAGGATGTAAGGGCTCATAGAGATGCGCAACATATTCGTTTACTCTATCGATCGCCAGGGAGTACTGGATGAGGTCATTCGTCCCTATGCTAAAAAAATCCACTTCCTTGGCCAGGGAGTCTGCCATAACTACGGCCGTAGGGACCTCTATCATAATTCCAAGCTTGATGTCTTCGTCAAACGGGATGCCATCTTTCCACAGTTCTTCTTTGGTCTCTTCCAGATGCTTCTTGACCTCAATTATCTCTAATTTGCCGGATATGAGGGGGAAAAGTATCCTCACATTTCCATATGCACTGGCCTTGAGTATTGCCTTCAATTGCGTACGAAAGAGTCTGGGCTCCTTTAGACACAGCCGAATTGCCCTCAGTCCAAGGGCTGGATTGATCTCATCTCCCAGAGAAACCGACGAGACAAATTTGTCTCCGCCTATGTCCAGGGTACGGATAGTCGCCGGATAGGGTGACAGGCGCTCTGCAACTTCCTTGTAGGTATGAAAGAGGACTTCATCAGTAGGCAGTTCCTTGTGGGCCAGATATAGGTACTCACTACGATAAAGCCCTACCCCTTCTGCACCATGTAGTATAATAGAGGGGATCTCTTCAAGGAACTCTATGTTGGCTTTTATCTTCAGCCTGAAACCATCCTGGGTCTCTGCAGGGAAGTTACTGTTCCGGATTACATCCAGTTGATATCGTATATAGTGCTGTTGTTTCTCATTATAGTGTTTTAAGAGCTTATCATCCGGGGCTACTATTACGTTACCGGACAGACCATCTACAATCAGGGTCTCACCGGAGAGTATGGAAGACATAGCATTTTCCAGACCTACTACTGCCGGGAGCCCAAGAGACCTTCCCAGGATCGCTGTGTGAGAAGTTCGGCTCCCCATGTCTGTGACAAATGCCAGGATTTTCCCCTTGCTCATCTGGACCGTGTCGGCAGGAGACAGATCATGGGCCACCAGCACTACAGGCTTTTCTAACTGGCTAAAATCCACCAAGGGGTTCCCGGATAAGAGGTTTTGGACCCTCTGTACCACGTATTCCAGGTCTTCAATCCTCTCCCTGATATACTGATCTTTTATCTGCTCAAAGAGTTCTCTTGCATAGTCCAGTACCTTGCTGAGGGCCCACTCCGCGTTAATCTTTTCCTTGGAAATAAGTTTTAAGGTCCGCTCATAGAGCATGGGGTCCTTAAGCATCAGTAGGTGGGTTTCAAAGATCCCTGAATGTTTTCTCAACTCATCGGGGATCTCTGTAAGTAGTCTATTTATCTGCTTTTCGGCTTCAGTAATAGCCCTTACAAAACGCTCCTTTTCTTGGTCTATATCGCCTTCTTTAATCCGTTTTCTTAGGATTTTTATCTTGAGGTTATCAATCAGAAAGGCAGGGCCAATGGCTATTCCGGGTGAGGCCCCCACTCCTTTCAAGACTACTGGCCCATTTTTTTTTTGTGAATTCATAATCAATCCAATTCGCCAAAACGGCTTTCTACTAAGGCCTTGAGACTCAACACTGCCTGATCTGCATCCGGTCCGTCTGCCTCGACTCTCAGGGTACTCCCATGAGGGCAGGCAAGGGTCAAGACATCGAGTATATTTTTCCCATCTACCATCTTCTTCCCTTTTGTAAGCCATACATCGGCATCAAATTCACTTGCCAGTTGCGCAAAACGAAAGGCTGGACGGGCATGAAGCCCAAGCCTATTGATTATAGTTACTGTAGTCTCATATTTCATGATTATGGATCGCAGGATCAAATTTTTACCTGCGTTTAGGCATTCTATCCGGTCCTTTGATGGACTCCGACCTCTTTTTTCTCCAAATCCAAAACATATCTAGGCCTATCTTGGCCAGGAATACCAGACAAATCCAGTGATAAGACCTTAAGCCCCTTCGCAAATTTCCCTCCTTTTTATCTTATGGAATATTCTTCGATTCTCAGTTCGTAACCGGTTACTTAGTTCTATTGAAAATAACCTATCTGCACTACTGTTTCAATTTCTATCGTGGCAGGTTTAGGTAAGATTCATATTTCCTCTGATGTGAATAGTTACGGGCAGGTTTTCAACCTGCCCCTACAATGGCAAAAAAATTGAAGTAATATTACAGATAGGCTATTTTTAAAAAAAGGGCAGACAGATATGAAAACTTCAGATACTAACAAGATGGAAGAAGCTACTACATCTCAATCTCCTGATCAGGGTGCCCGTATCACAAGGAGGCTCTCCAATAAAGAACGGCTTCGTTCTTTCCTGCAGATCTTCAAACGGAGCGATCAGGTACTGGTAGTAATCGTTGCTGACCCTGATGCCATGGCCAGTGGTCAGGCAATAAAGAGGTTGCTCAGCCGAAGGGTAGAAGGGGTGACAATTGCGCATATCAATGATATCAAACGGCTGAATAATCTCGCAATGAAGGACTTACTCAAGATCCCTATGCAGCGCCTGAGAGGTACAAAGCAGGATCATTACACAAAATTCGTGCTTGTGGATTCCCAGCCACCCCATCATCCAGATCTGGCCTCTATTCAATATGATGCCATAATAGATCATCATCCAGTCACTAGTGGATGGGAGGCCTCTTTTATAGATATACGTCCGGAGTATGGGGCAACCGCATCTATGCTCACAGAATACCTAAAGGCGGCCAAGATAAAACCTACAGTGGCCCTTGCTACGGCACTATTTTACGCAATCAAAGTCGACACCCAAAATTTTACCAAAAAGACCACCGGTTCTGATGTGCTGTGTTTTCAGTATCTTTTTAAGCGAATCAACCAACAGCTCTTGGACAAGATAGAGACCTCTGACATAAGGCGATCAGAGCTGAAATATTTTAGGATTGCCCTGGAAAATATGAAGGTCAGTAAAAAACGTATCTATGCCCATCTGGGCCGTGTAGGTAATCCAGATATCCTGGTCGTGGTGGCTGACTTTTTCACACATGTACATGATATAGGCTGGGTCATAATTTCTGGCCTCTATGGAGAAAAATTGGTAGTCATTTTTCGCTGTGATGGCTATAAAAAGGATGCAGGCAAGCTGGCGTCCCGGGTCTTTGGTAAAATGGGACCGGCCGGCGGACACAGACAGAGTGCCAGGGCAGAGATCCCCTTTAAAGACCTGCCCGAGGCCGCAACCAGAAACTTTACTACAAATACGCTACATCGCCTGATAATAAAGTATCTGAAATAATAGGATACTTTATACGAAAATACATTAAAGAAGATGTTGGTTATTGATATGGTAAACAGATGCCAAGAATCTTAGCTATGCTCCTTGCCGGGGGAAGGGTTGGTGAACTGGGGGCACTTACCTTCCTCAGGCCTAAATCTATAGTGCCTTTTGGGGGTCTATACAGATTTATAGACTTTTCTCTCAGCAACCTCATGCAGTCAGGTATCGATAGAGTTGGGATCCTCAGCCAGTATAGGTCTTCATCTCTAATAAAGCATATTGGAACAGGTGCTTCTTGGGACATGATGGGCAGACACCGTGGCATTACACTCCTGCCGCCCTTTCAAGGTCTGCATGCCTCAGACTGGTATATGGGAACAGCCGATGCGGTATATCAAAATCTTGATTTCATTCGTACCTACCAGCCAGATCTTGTACTGATCCTGTCTGGAGACCATATATATCACATGGATTATCAAAAACTTATACGTTTCCATCTGGAAATGAAAGCAGATGTCACGGGCACCTTTGTCCAGGTCTTTTCCGCAGGTCTGTCGAGGTTCGGTCTGGCCCTGATGACTGGAGATGATCCAAGGGGAGGTCGTCTCCTGGAATATATAGAAAAGCCGGCCCAACCCATGTCTAATTGGGCATCTATGACTGTGTATCTCTTCAAGACCAGGGTCTTGGAAGAGGTCCTGCAGGAAAATGCCAAGGCCAGTTCCCATGAATTTGGCAGGGATATATTCCCTGCCATGATGAACAGATTTGATATGTATGGTTATAAATTTTATGGTTATTGGGGATATGCTCGCACTCTTGAGGAATACTGGGCCGCCAATATGGATCTTTTAGGAGAATATCCCAGGATAAGGCTGTCCAAATGGCATGTTCGTACCAATCTGGACCATGAGGCCATAAGAGACAAGGGCCCTGCCCTTATAGGACCTCATGGCTCTGTAGACAATGTCAGGCTATACAATGGGGTCAGGGTGCAGGGGAAGGTCGTTCGCTCAATCCTTTTTCCTGGAGTCCATATAGAGGAAGGGGCAGAGGTAAGGGATTCCATCCTGTTTTTTGATACCCAGGTGGGACCAGGGGCCAGGGTTGAGCGCACCATAGCTGATGTCGGTGTCAGCATTGGCAGAGATTCTGTGATTGGCGAACAGGACAAGGCCTTAACCGTAATCGGTACCCGCACTCAAATACCCAGGGGGACGAAAATAGGGGCAGGGTGTAAGATTCATCCTGAACTCAGGGCTAGGGATTTTACCCAGGGGCTCTATAGATATGGCTCTACTATAAGTGCCTATGCTACAGGAATGTAACCGTTCACGTCTCCGGCCGGGGGGAATGTGAACGGTTACGCATGGGTTGATTTAGCCCAAAGGTAGCCGTTCACATTCCCCCCGGCCAGCGGTAGCCTTTTGAAGGGTTTCAGGAGCATCGCCTGATGCACAAGATCAGGGCCTCTGCGTATTAATCCGCACTGAAACCCTGGGAAAATGCTACCGCTGGCCGGGGACATGGACGGTTGCAACAGGGGGTGTGAACGGTTACGCCCAAAGAGTCCCGGATGCAAGGCCAAGATTCTCTAAGCAATTAGCAGAGTAGTCACAGACTATCTTATCTCTTACCCGTTCACTGGTAGCTCTATACTTTTGTCTTGACAGACTTGGGTTTTTCTGTAAATATTTATTCCAATTTGGCATCTCGGAACACGGTGAAATTCCGTGACGGTCCCGCCGCTGTAACTCCTTCCCATTTTTTATATCTGGAAAATGGGGACCTCTTTGGCATTTATCTGCCACTGTTTCCGTTAACGGAGATGGGAAGGCGGCTGAAGGGGAGGGGAAGTCAGAAGACCTGCTGAAGGACAATTTTGGACTTAAACGATAGGGCCTGATGGCAAAGGGCCTCGATGGATTATTTATTGGTCTGTCGAGGCCTTTTTTATTGGATATTATTAGGCCGATGAATCATTTAATTCTTTTAAGAAGACATCTTGGAGAATTCCCAGACTCATTGAGAGGTTAGTAGTAGTTCTGGATGACAGGAGCTAAATTCTAACAAAAAGGAGGTGAGAGGATGAAAAAGAAAGACCTGAAGGAGAGAGAGATTATTGCCTATCGAAAGACATGTAGAGCCGATGGAACGGGTCTAGCTCACTTTATTCTTTTAGAAAAGAAGGGCAAATAATTTCAAGATCCATGGTGGGGCATGTCTCTACCTTGAGAGACATGCCCCACGTAGCCTATAAAATAGACAGGAGTAAAAAATGGAATTGACAGAAAAGAGAGTTTTTGCCTCATCAACAGGGGCCTATCTTAATAGCGGCAACGGTCCTACCCTTCAGCCTATTGATATAGGACATCCTGTATATATTGCACTTATTGACCCTGACAGGGCCTTCTGGTCTCTGATCAAGAAGGAGAGATTGGCCGATGCATTCAGTGATGGTTCATTTCAGAGAAACTACCGAGAAAAAATGGCGACCATGGCCGAGGAGATGGAGG
>JALTHV010000234.1 GCA_027004315.1 Deltaproteobacteria bacterium | reverse complement strand
AGACTGTAGAGGAGTTAATGGAGGCCATAGTAGATCGCTATTTTAAGGTCGATTGTGCCATCTTCACACCCAATCCCGAGCGCCTTGAGCACATTGTTGAGATGTATGAGGCCTATCACGCAGATGGCATTATTCACTATTCCCTGCAATTTTGCCAACCATATATCATGGAGTCCATACCTGTGGAAAGGGCCCTTGAGGAAAGGGATATCCCTACGCTTCGGATTGAGACCGATTATAGCCTGGAAGACATAGGACAGCTCAGGACCAGGATAGAGGCCTTTTTGGAGTTGATATGACATGAGTAAGGTCCCTTGTTCTGCAGGTATCGATATCGGTTCCAGGACTATTGAACTGGTCATATTGAATGGGAGAGAAATAGTCCTCAGCAGGCAGGCAGATGCCGGTGTAGATCCCATAGGCCGTGCAAGGGACATCCTTCAGGGTACTGTCTATGACCGAATCATGGCTACGGGCTATGGACGTCACCTCTTTGAGTCCTCTTTTGATGCGCCTACAGTGACAGAGATCAAGGCCCATGCAGTAGGTGCAAGGGCCTTGATCCCCGGAGCCCGTACCATACTTGATATCGGAGGACAGGACTCAAAGGCCATTGCAGTCAATGATGCGGGCAGGGTGACCAAGTTCGAGATGAATGACCGTTGTGCAGCAGGGACTGGTAAATTTTTGGAGATTATGGCAAATACCCTGGGCTACTGCATGGACGAGTTTGGCCCTGGCGCCCTAGAGGCCAAAAAAGATATCCGGATCAGTAACATGTGTACAGTATTTGCCGAATCTGAGGTCACATCACTGCTTGCAAAGGGAGAGGACCGTCAGGATATTGCCTTAGGTCTGCACTGGTCCGTGGTGCGCAAGACAATCGGCATGCTGAGGAGGGTCTCTGTGAGAGAGCCAATTGTATTTGTGGGAGGTGTAGCCCGGAATACATGCCTGCATCTCTTATTGGAAAAGGCCCTTGGGAAGACGATTATAGTACCGGAAGATCCCCAGATGGTAGCTGCCTATGGTGCAGCACTGCTTGCAGAGGAGACAGCTATCCCTCTGTAACCGTTCACATTCCCCCCGGCCAGCGGTAGCCTTTTTCAGGGTTTCAGGAGCATCGCTTGATGCACAAGATCAGGGCACTCTGCCCATTAATCCGCACTGAAACCCCTCAAAAGGCTACCGCTGGCCGGTGACGTGAACGGTTACATCCCCTCTAGAGCTCTATGGCCTGGGCCTTACTGACGCCGTCTTGTTCCTGGAGGCGAGATAAGACGTCTTCTCCTACGTGCTCATCCGTGGTGAGGAGTATTACATTTCGGTGATGGCCCGGGTCCTGTCCTACCTGCATTAAGGCGATATTTATGCCTGCCTCACCAAGGATGACCCCGATGCGACCGATTATTCCTGGCCGGTCTTCGTTATAGATAAGCAACATATGTCCCTCTGGAATGGCCTCCAGACGAAAGTCATTGATCTTTAGCAGGCGGGGTTCCTTTTTCCCAAATATGGTCCCTGCCAGGGTGTTAGTGCCATCTGCCGTCTTCACGGCCACGGTGAGGAGACTGGTGAAGTCCTCAGAGGTCTTGCTCTTGGACTCAGTCACCTTTATGCCCCGTTCCTCGGCCAGTATGGGGGCGTTTACAAAGTTCACATCCTCCCTGAGTATCGGGCTGAGGAGGCCCTTGAGGACTGATACAGTAACAGGCACGGTGTCATAGTCTGTTATATCCCCTTGATAGGAGATGCTTACTTCCTCCACAGGTGCAGTGGCCAAATGGGCATGAAAGGCGCCCAACTTATCTGCCAGGGCGAGAGTAGGACCTAGCTGGGCCAAGACCTCACTACTGACTGAGGGCATATTTACAGCGTTTTTTACCTCCCCCCTTGTGAGATAGTCTGAGATCTGCCTGGCAATGGCCACAGCGACGTTTTCCTGGGCCTCTTTAGTAGAGGCACCGAGGTGAGGGGTACAGATAAAATTTTCCTGGGAGAATAGCGGATGTCCTTTGCTTACCGGTTCTGTCTCAAAGACATCGAGGGCCGCACCGGCCACCTTCCCTGACTTCATGGCATCGTATAGATCCTGTTCATTAATGATTCCGCCACGGGCACAGTTGAGGACCATGACTCCATCCTTCATTTTCTTGAAGAGATCGGCATTTATAAGCCCTTTTGTCTCTTTGGTCAGGGGAGTATGTACAGTTATATAGTCGGCCCTGGCAAGGAGATCATCTAGACCGACCAATTCCGCCCCCAGTTTCTCGGCCATTTCTGGACGTATATGCGGGTCATATGCCACTACCTTCATCTGGAGACCTCGAGCCAGTCGGCAGACAATATTCCCAATCCGGCCAATGCCTATGATCCCCAAGGTCTTTCCTGCCACCTCTTGACCTGAAAAGCGTTTCTTTTCCCACTTTCCTGCCTTCATAGAGGCAGTGGCCTGTGGGATATGGCGTGAGAGTGCCATTATCATGGCCATGCTGTGCTCAGCGGCGGAGTTGGAATTGCCTCCTGGGGTATTCATAACGACAATACCCCGCTTGTTGCAGGCACCTATGTCTACATTGTCAAGGCCTGTGCCAGCCCTTCCCACTACCTTCAGTTTTTTGGCGGCATTTACTACCTCCTGGGTTACCTTGGTGTTGCTACGGATCACCAGGCCGTCAGCATCCCGAACGGCTTCGAGCAGATCAACAGGAGAGAGCCCAAGACGCTCCTCCACCTCTAGTCCGGCAGCCTCTAAAAT
>JALTHV010000233.1 GCA_027004315.1 Deltaproteobacteria bacterium | reverse complement strand
ATGTCCAAAAAATTGTCTCTAGCTTATAAAAGTCTGAAGCGAAGAGATAAGCTTTGATGCTTCCTCTTTAAAGAACCCTGACGGAGTAGTTCATGAGCATTGCCGTTATTGAATTCTCTGGGAATTATGTTTTCTTTAAATAGAACTTAGGAGCTTGATACAAAATGGAAAGGCATATCACTAGAAATAATAGAAAAAGGCTAAACAGTAACCTTATATTTTTAATATCTTTAATTATCTTTAGTTTTGCTTTTGTGGGATCAATTTTTGCTCAAGAGGTCCCTGGAGAATATATTATAAAGCCTGGAGAAGATACCTCTTTGACAATTCCAAATTATCACAGGCACGATTCATCAGGATGTGCAGGTAGTACTTCGGCAGATAAGACTGCTTCTATAGGTGCAGTAGCTGGGCCACAGGTTTGTCTTGATGGAGGAGGAGCAGGCGCAGAGATAGGATTTAAACTCAAGTTTGATATTACAAAACCGGAAGAGATTTCTTGGTGGCCTGTAAGGATAACTGCCAATTTTTCTTATGACTTGGATGGCTCGGTTGAAGGAGGTGGAGATGCTCATGCTGAAATAATGTCATTCTGGCTCCCTCCTACTCCAACGACTTCTGAAAAATGGAATTGGCATGACAGTGTCGACTTTAATGGAGTTCGGCATGTAGTTAAAACTCTCACAGTAGAAACTACTGTAGGAGAACTCCTTTCGGTGGAGGGGATAATCTGGGATATTATGGGCGCTGCTGATTGTTCCCCTGATCATGGGTTGTTCTGCACAAGTGGGATTAGCGCAGATGTTACGATTGATAGCCTAACGATTGATTTTGGCCCAGAAGCCCATATGCCAGTCGCCTCCTTCACCTACACCCCAGAAAACCCTAATGTCGGTGAACATATAACCTTTGATGCCTCCTCTTCAAATGATCCAGACGGTAAAATTGTAAAATATAAATGGGATTTTGGAGATGGAAACACAGCAGAAGGAGAAATGGTAACCCATACCTATACTGAAGCTGGGAATTATAGAGTTACCTTAACTGTAACGGACAATGATGGGCTGTCGAGCTCGTCTTCTATTAAAGTCCAAGCTATATCTCCAGTTCCTAAGGTTACCAATGTAAAGATCTACATCGGGGAAAACCCCTTAGATATTACAGATCCAGTGTTTCTAAATGGAGTAGATCTAAATGTAAAATTTAAACCTGAGATAGACTGGGGAGGTGGAACACCTGGCACCATCAAATATATCACTCCAAACAGCACCTATGAGGAGACTGGCCCAAAGACCTTTAATGTTGGAACAGAATTTGGTGTAGGAGGGAAACTGAAGGTAGTAGCAGTAAGTAATGAAGGAGTAGAATCTGAGCCATATGAGGTGCCATTTGAGGTAGCCCCGGTCCCTGTCGGTGAAAGCAGTTGGTTTGGTTTTGATGGTAAAGATAATCTAAAATATTCTACCTTAGCAACCGCCGTTTTTAATATTATCAAGGAGGATATTGGAAGTACACGTATTCCAACCACGATTCCTATCTTTGGAGGTAAACCAGTTGATATAAAGGTGTTACCTTATGTTGACCTTGAAGTAGGCCTGAATGGTAAAGGAAGATTTGTGGGAGGAAGAAGAAAGGGGCTCAAAGAAAGAAAGAGGCTCAAAGACAGCTTTATTTCTTTTGCAGGAAAGAGGGTCCCTCTCGTGGAAAAAAGTAGAGGAAGGCGGGCATATCTTGCCAAAAGAAGCCAAATTGATACAGACCTTGATATAGGGCTAGCCTTTTCCTATGACAAAACAGAGAAGAGATGGAATTATGGTGGTTCTCTTGGATTAGGACTTAAGGGTTATTCTCAGTTGCCTCCTTATTATGTGATAGTTTATGGTATCCCACTATATGCCCGGCTTGGTGCTGGACTAGATGCCTACAATACACTCAATTTGTTAGGTCTGACCCTTAATAACTCTGGAGAGTTTTCCTTTATTGACCCCTCCTGGGAAGGAAAGTTTACCATTTACCCTTATGGTAAATTGATGTTTGGGGTAGGGGCTGCAGATTTTGCTGCTGTAGAGGGCTATGGAAAAGGAGGGGTAAAAGCCAGTTTTCACTATCCTACCGAGCCGCATTTAGAAGATGTATGCGTAAAGCTTAATGCCGGTGTTACAGTAGTCATTTTCATCTTCCACCATGATTTTGACCTATGGCATCATGACTGGTGCCTAAATAAAAAATCAAAAACAGGATTCCAGGCCATAAAATTAGGTACCTCTGGCACAGGGCTTACGCCCCTTCCCCGGAATTACCTCAAAAGGATGCCCTATGCCCATTTCTATAAGCAAGGTCCTATAGGGAGATTTAAGGCGATAAACATGGGTGCAGAGGAGGATATCGTTCAAGAAAACATCTATCCCTATTCACAGCCTGTCATAGTATCAAGGGATGGGAATACGTATATCTTCTGGCTATATGATGACCCAGAGAGAGGGAGCCTAAACCGGACTGAGCTCGTCTTCTCTGAGTGGGCAGGAGGTGGCTGGAGTAAACCAAAGGCAGTCTCAGATGATGGCACAGCCGACTTTCACCCACGGGCCGGGGTCCTTCCTGATGGCAGGGTGCTTGTAGTTTGGGAAAATGTAAAACAGGAACTCTCAGACAATGCCAGTCTTGATGATATGATTTCCAAGATGGAGATCAACTATGCCATTTATAACCCAACAACTGATAATTGGCAATCCGGGACCCTGACCAACAATGCCTTTTTGGACCG
>JALTHV010000232.1 GCA_027004315.1 Deltaproteobacteria bacterium | reverse complement strand
TTTTTGCTACGATAGGGCCTGACAAGGGGCCTTCTTAGCGCCCTTAGACTGAAGAGAATAGAGATACAGGATCTCTCTGTCCGTCAGATCTGCCTTTTGTTGTGAGGACTGTTTCTTGACCTTCATCAATAACTCTTCCAGGAAGCGACCCCCTGCATCTATACCCAGGGTCTTGAGTTTATAGCGGAGGGCATTGATTCCTATCTTTTTGCCGACAAGGAACTGCCTCTTGAGACATACCTCTGAGGGTCCATAGGGTTCATAATTGGAAGGATCTTTCAGAATACCATCTATATGAATACCCGATTCACATGTAAAGATATCTCTGCCGACCACAGGTCTCTTTGGGCAGACAGGGATATGGGAAATTTTTGAGACATAGTCAGAGAGGGAAAGGAGGTATCGGAGACCATACCTGTCTATTCCTCTCCTCTTTACCAGAAAGGCCACGACCTCTTCCAGGGCCGCATTGCCTGCCCGTTCTCCAAGGCCATTTACTGTGACATCTGCAAAGTCTGCCCCGGCTGCCATGGCACTGATCGCATTGGCAGTGGCCATACCAAAGTCATTGTGTGTATGCACACCGATATCTATATAGAACTGGGATGTCAGCCTCATGATGGTCTCAAACATCGTGACAGGATCCATGACCCCCAGTGTGTCGGCAAAACGGATCCTGTCTGCGCCCTCTGTCTGGGCCAGGGAACATACCTCCTCGACAAAGCCTATATCGGCCCTGGAGGCGTCTTCCAGACCCAGAGAGACATAGCATGGCGCCTCATCTTTGACCTGTCTTATGCCGTTATAGACCCTGTCCAGTACCCACTTTCTGTCTCTGCCCAGCTTGTTTTCTATCTGGATATCCGAGACCGGGATAGACATCGCAAGGACATCAGGACAGAGTCTCAGGCTCTCTTTTATGTCACTGTCTGTACATCTACACCACAGAGAGAGATTAGGGCCATTTATCTCCTCTCTGGCCTGCCTGAAGAGTCGGTCCATCTCTGGATTTTTGACTGCAATTCCCAACTCTATCTCGTCAATACCTATCTTATCCAGTAGGGAGATGATGTGGAGCTTCTCTGCCAGGTCAAAATAGACACGGGCTGCCTGTTCTCCTTCCCTCAAGGTGGTATCTACAATACCCTTCATTGCTATCCTTGCCTTGCGAGTCTCCATACCGGGGCATAGAGGGCATTATTGACATAGCGGGCAAAGTTCAGAAAGCCATGGAAACCTACATATGGGCCGGCACGTCTGATCTGTGGGAAACAACAGAAACCTATTCCGAATTTGTGGGAGAGGTACTGCTCTTTGATCCCACCCATAAAGACATCAGGCCTCAGGTCATTGAGCAGGTGTTCCAACTCGTGTTCAGATGCATCGTCTATGATATAGGTGCCCTGGCTTACGGCCTGCAAGGCAGACCTATAGGTAGGCAGGTCAGCAAATTGGGAACCTGTAAAGACCACCTCCATGCCTATATCATCCAGGGCCTTGATGAGAGAGGCCATACGTGCGGCACCAAAGAAGAGGGCCGCCCTCTTGCCCTTGAGCCTGGGCAAAAAACGATCAAGCCCAGGTCTGATGGCCCTATATCCCCTGGCAATGGCCCTCTCTGCCTCTTTCTCCAGGCCAAAGAAGTGCCCAATTTTGCGCAGACTGTCCATGGTCTGTGTAGGCCCAAGAAAGGTGACCTCCAGATAGGGAGTCCCATATCTCTTCTGGAGCGCCTCTGCCAGGAAGCGCCCTGAATTCTGGCAGATCAAGAGATTGAGCCTTACGCGGTGGGCATTGGTGATGCCTTCATAGTCTGCCTGACCTGTAAAGACACAGCGGACTCTTACCCCCATCTCTCCCAAAAGGGCCTTTAGGACCTCGCTTTCACCGTTGATGTTGTAGTCTCCAATGATGTTTACATCATAGTCCCCTATCGCTCTTCGTCTGCCCTTGCCAATGAGTCGATTCAAGAGGGATTCATAGGCGATCCTGTGGCCAGTTGCCTGACTATATCCTATAAATCCAGGGCAATTGACAAAGATAATCGAGAGACCCAACTTCTTTTCCATATCTCTACAGATGCCGTCTATGTCATCGCCAATGATCCCTGTACTACAGGTGGCATAGACAAAGCAGTACCTTGCATGGGGCATGATTGCCCTTGCCTCTTTGATTGTCTTTATGAGTCTCTTTGCGCCGCCGAAGACGATGTCTTTCCCTTCTAGGGCAGTAGAAAATACAGGGAAGGACCTGCCTCGCACCGTGCCGCCATAAGAGGCACATCCCACAGGCCCATGGACTATGTGTATGGCGTCCTCCAGGGGGGCAAGCATCCACCTTGCACCATAAAATGCACAGCTCCGCTGGGTGATCTTTCCAGATGCGGAAGGACGGCTACAGAGAGGAAGATCTATGTCCATCTTTTTCTGGACCAGGTGTGTCTCTGTGTTGTAGTCTAGGCAGGTATTCATTTTATCTCCCTAATAGATCTTTTATCCGTAAATGCAGAGATTCTCTGTGCCCTCTGCGTCTCTGCGGTGATTTTTTTATCTAATAATTTTCTACTGGTGTACGCGGTCATCTGGGAACTTGCTGTCCAGGATGGTATTCACTATAAGGTCAAGCAGGTATTCACCTCCGCGATAGCCCACATAGGCCCTGCGCTGGTAGCCCACCCGGTCATATATCGGGAAGCCAATACGCACCAGAGGTACATCGGCCTCCTTAGAGACATTTGCGGCCTTGGAGTTGCCCAGGATCAGATCGATCTTGTCCTTCTTGAGATAGTCCTCCCATTCAAACATATCGCTTCCGTTTAAGATGGTTGGCTTGAGATTGTACTCATGGGCCGCTGCCCACACATCCTTTACAAACTGTTTACTCTCTGTCCCGCTTCCAATAAGCACGGGCTCCATGCCCAATTCACAGCAGAACCTTGTGGCAGCAGCGGCTATATCAGGGTCTCCATATATGGCCACCCGAATACCCATTGTATAGTGGAAGGTATCGGCCATGGCATCAATAAGGATGCCCCTTTCGTCCTTTATCTCATCTGCAATCGGTCTTCCAGTCGCCTCGGCCAGGTCCTTTATAAATATATCTGTGTTGTGTATACCCAGAGGCACGGGGCCGATTGCGGCCGGGATCTTAAAACGCTTCTCAAGATATCTGGCCCCTGCACCGCCCTCATCCGGGCAAAGGGCAAATGTCATCATGGAGTTACCCATGTCCTTCATATCTTCTGCCTTTGTCCCTCCCTTGGGGTAATAGGGCATGGCCTGAGGCAGGCGCAGGGGACAGTCCAGGGTCCCGGATATATCAAAGAGGATGTTGCCTTCTATATCCATAAGCCTCAGGATGTGCTTTATCTCCCTGATATCTCCAGGCGTAATCATCCCTGGGATGATATTTACCTTATTGTTTGGTGTAGTCCGTCTGGCCATGGTCTTTAAGAATGCCTTGGCCGCACGGTTATAGCCCTCCACATGAGACCCTTCGAAACTGGGGGTGTGTATGATCACAAACTGGGTCTCTTCCAAGACATCGGGGCCGAGTTCCTCTTCCAGGGCATCCTGGGCCTCTTCCAGATAGCCCTCCATATCGTCTCCTATGATCTCGCTCGAGCAGACTGTGACAATGGCAATTACCTCAGGATGATAGCGGATAATGAGATTGCGCAGTCCCTCAATGAGATTTTTTCGTCCCCCAAATACGGCCGTATCTTCCTGAAAGGAGGCAGTAGCGATGGAGACAGGCTCCCTGAAGATACGAGAGAAGGTATAGCGGGGATATGTAGTGCAACCCTGCGCGCCCTGGACAAAAGGGATGCACCCATGGACCCCAACACTCGCCCACATGGCCCCAAAGGGCATACAGATCCTGCCTGGATCTATGACAACGGTCCTCTTGGAGGAGGGGATGATATTGGGGTCAGGCGCTATGTATTCAGGGCAGATGGGCTGCTTTTCTATATACATCTGGTCATATGTGATGCCTTCAATAGGTATCTCCGGCAAGGCATTGAGGTCTTTTATGGTCAGTCTTCCATTTAATTTTAAGGGTGTAGTCATGGTCTTCTCCTAAATAAATGTCTTATCCCTGACGAACTTCCACACGGGTGCATAAATTCCTTGATATATATCCCTGGCAAAGTTGACCATGCCCCTGAAGCAGGCATAGGGACCCTTTTCATATGAATGGGAATTTACAGTTGGCACCCCCAGCTTGCGGCAGAGATACTTTTCTTTTAGGCCAGTGAGAAACAGATCGGGCTTAAACTTATCCAGACATTCCTCAATCTCAAATTCATTGGGATTGTCTACAATGAATTCGCCTTCTTCCGCCCTGGCATTGATCTTTTCGTAGTCGTCCTCATGGGCAAATGTGCACATACTAAAGGCCACCTTCATACCCAGTTCCTTCATGACCTTTTGCCAGTGCCATACCCTTGGTCCTCCCACATACATGCCCACCCTTTTGCCTGCAAGCCTTTCCCTGTAGAAGTCTATGGCAGGGGAGATGACCTCCAGCTCGTGCCCAATGATCTGCTCTGCCCTCTCCTTCATCTCTGCAGAGCCAAAAAAATCCGCTACATCTCTGAGGACTTTCGCCATCTGTTCCTTACCAAAGAAGCTTGCCTTTACATAGGGGACCTCAAAACCATTCGCAATCAGGTCAGAGATATAGGTACAGGACCGCTGGCAGTGTAGGACATTCAACTTTGCATCAGGTATCTTGAGCAGGTTCTCCATGCGTTCACCACCAGTAAAGACCCCTATGATGCGGCACCCCAATTTTTCAAACAGGGGCTTGATATAGACCAGGTCCCAGTCCATATTGAATTCACCAATAATGGCAATGTCATAGGGACCTTTTTCTTCCTCTTTCATGCATACCTCTGGGTGTGCCTCTCTGTATTTCACTGCCTGGTTATAGAACTGGACATTAAAGTGGTGATGACCAGTAGACTGACTGACACCACAAAAACCTGGTGAGTCTATGACAAATACGGGCTTTCCTATCTCTTTCTCGACCTTCTCGGCCACAGAGGAGCAGTCATCTCCAATAAGCCCGCTCGTACACGTGAGATAGATCAGGATGCCTCCTGCACCCGGTAGCAGACGCCAGGCCTCAAGACAGGCCTCCTCTAACTTCTTGGCCCCACCAAAGACCACGTCCTTTGCCTGGAGGTCAGTGGTAACTGCCCTCCTTCGATTATTAGAATCGTTGCAGAGCCTGCCAGGACCTGACCAGGCATAGATATCTGAAAGGTTACGCCGGGTCCCCCACTGATACCAGGCACAGCCTGCAGGCGAATGGATAATCTGGATGCAGTCACCAATCGGCCCCCCTACGACCCCACGGGCCCCGGCAAAGGCACAACCGCGCTCGGTCATATCTCCAGGGAGGGTCTTGATATTACAGGCAGGGATATTGGGCTTCTTGCTGTCCGTAAGCACGTGATGCTTATATCTTTCAGGTATAGTGAAATCACATTTTAATCTATATTTTTCTGGGATAGCCATTTTTTTCTCCACAGATTAGCTCGAAGCTGAAATAAAATTCAAATTTCAAAAATTACAGTCTTAGTGGTTGAATGCAGCACAGGAATCGGTATAGTGAGAATAGGTATAGGGACATGCCTCTTCCTGCACCGGCTTTCCCATTTCCTCTCCTGGTACACCGACCGCATCGGCCCTGCACTGCTTGCAGAGATACCACTGTCTGATGACAGGAAGGCACCTTGCCCGGGCCGCCTTTAATTCCTCAGGAGTAGGTGCGGGCGTATCAGAAAAGATGCCTGCTGGGATCAGGGGCATGATGTTCATGATACAGGCACCTGCATCTCTTGCCGTACGTGCAACATCTACTACGCAGTCAGAATTGATCCCTGGGATAAACACGGTATTTATCTTTACAAAGATCCCTGCGCGGCTTGCCTGATAGATCCCCTCTAGCTGGTGGTCCAACAAGATCTGGGCCGCCTCTGGGCCATGATAGATGCGTCCCCTCCATGAGACCCTTACATATATGTCTTTTCCTATCTCAGGATCTACTGTATTGAGCGTCACTGTAAGATAGTCTATGTTCACCCTTTTTAAGTCAGGGAGTCTGTCTGGTAGGGCCAGCCCATTGGTACTCAGGCACTTCTTCATGCCAGGGAAGTGTCTGTCGACAAGGGCAAACGTCTCTATAGTGGCCGCATTGGCCAGGGGATCTCCATGACCCGCTACAGCGGCAATCTGGATGCGTGGATCAAGGGTAATGGCCTTTTTTACACGACGAATCGCCTCATCAGGTCTAATGACCTCACGGGTCATGCCTGGGAGGTCCAGGTCTCTATTTATGGCCCTTATACAATAGCCACACCGAATATTGCATAAGGGGGCAACTGGAAGATGGATCCTGCCAATCTTAAAATGTGCCTCCGGATCATAACACGGATGGGGTAACCACATAATTTCTCTCCTTTATAAGAGTGCCTGTGCACCCCTTTCTTCTGTTCTTATCCGAATTGCCTCTTCCACCGGGCAGACAAAGATACGCCCATCCCCGTAGTGACCTGTCTGATTGGTCTGGATGATGGTGTCTACTATCTTGGTGGTATCTTTATCTTCCGCTACCAGATATAAAAGGCGCTTAGGGACATATTTCATCCCGCCCTTCTGGGCCAACTGCCTCACTTCTGGACTTACTGAAAAAGTCACCTCATCGACAATGCCTTTTTGTTTCCCCCTGCCAAATACCCTATAGTTAAATGCAGTCATTGATGGGAAGCCTATCTCATCTAAGGCCTCCTTGGTATTCTGGATCTTGTTTAAGCGAATGATCGCATAGATCTCTTTCATGCTATACACCCTTTATCCCTGTACGGATCGTATAGGCCTCTTCAACAGGTGTAATAAATATCTTTCCATCACCAAAATGACCTGTTTGGCCCCTTTCTATAATAATATTCGTGACTTTATCTACGTTCTCATCATCCGTTACGATCATAAGCATGGTCTTAGGTAGTTCGTCATAATGTGTACCGCCGACCTCCAGTCCTTTTTGCTTTCCCCTCCCAACCACATCTATCTTAGTCAGGGCCACAAGACCTTCCTCAGCCAGGGCGTCTACGACTTCTTCTACCTTTTCAGGCCTGACGATCCCCTTTATCATCTTCATTTTTTTCTCCTGACATCCTTTAGATTTTTACTCGATCCCGTATTTCATCACCAGCTTCTCTAGTTCTTCCATCTTCATAATAGGATTGGGTATCACGAAGTCCTTGTTTTCTATTATGGCCTGGGCAAGGTTCTTATATTCCTGTGCCTGCTTGCAGTCAGGGTCATATTCCATTACTGTCTTCTTGTTAAATTCGGCCCTCTGGACCATATTGTCTCTTGGTACAAAATAGATCATCTGGGTGCCGATGCGGTCACAGAATTCCTCAACCAGGTCACGTTCCTTGTCTACATTTCTGCTGTTGCAGATGATCCCTCCCAGACGGACGCCACTGCGGTTTGCATATTTTGCCAGGCCTTTACTGATATTGTTGGCCGCATAGATGGCCATCATTTCACCAGAGGTAACGATATAGATCTCCTGGGCCTTCCCTTTTCGCATGGGCATGGCAAAGCCACCGCATACAACATCACCCAGCACGTCATAAAAAAGGAAATCCAGGTCATCCGGATAACCGCCCAGCTCCTCCATCAATTCAATGGCGGTTATGATGCCGCGACCCGCACAACCCACTCCGGGTTCAGGTCCTCCGGATTCTACGGCACGAATCCCACCGAATCCTACTTTTACCACCTTATCTATAGTCACATTCTCCTGGCCGAATTCCCTCAGGGTATCCAGTACAGTCTCTTGAGACATGACATGCAGGATCATTCGGGTTGCATCTGCCTTGGGGTCGCAACCCTGGATCATCACCTTTTTCCCAAAGCATACGGCCATGGCCGCAGCCATATTCTGGGTCGTAGTCGATTTGCCAATGCCACCTTTTCCATAGACACCGATCTTTCTCATTGTGTATCTCCTTAAGTCTGTCTTTATGAGATACATAACTCAAGAGGTGTGCCACAGAGATATAAGACACAATTAAATAGTGCTAACTTATAGATATTAAAGACAAAAATATGAGGGCATGTTATATTTCCTGCAGAGATAGTGCCTCATCGCAACCTACAGAAGCGTAAGATCAGAGGCCATCTTCTACCAGGATGTAGGGGAGT
>JALTHV010000231.1 GCA_027004315.1 Deltaproteobacteria bacterium | reverse complement strand
AACAAGGGGCGAGAGCATGTTGGAAAAAGAAGCACCCTGTGATCGGTTACCAAAATGAAGCCTCCACTTATTGAGAAGTTACAGTGATGCTCCTGAAACCCTTCAAAATGCTACCGCTGGCCGGGGGGAATGTGAACGGTTACGGCCAATTCTTGCCTATGCCTTGGCTGCTACTGCCGTGAGGCGGGCCTTGCTCTGCCGTTCACCGATAAATCTCATGAGCATCACTACCCCAGAAAATACCAGGACTTCTAAAGTTATCCATATCAGAGAGCTGCTTGGGTGACGACTCAGGGTGGCAAGCTGATAGAAGCCACTGGAGGCCAGATAGGCCATAAATATAGTCCAGAATATGGAAAAGACCATCCATCTGAGGCCTGCCTCCCTATAAATTACTGACATGGCAACGACACACGGGATATAGAGAAGGATAAAGAGCAGATAGGCATAGGCCCCGATTTTTCCGTCAAAGAGCTTTGCCATGTTCCCAAAGGTACTAATCTTTATACCTTCTTCTGCTGCCATCTCCTTCTTCCCTTCCTTTGCTGAAGAGAGACCGAGGGGATCCAGTAGAGCCCCTCCCAGATCCTTGAGATTTGCAGGGATTGAGAGAAAGGCGTCTTTGACTCCGCCCCAGAAGTCAAAGCTCTCTTCTTCGCCTTTAGCTGGAGAGTAAAGGGAGTTCAGTGTCCCTACCACGGCCTCTTTGGCAAATATGCCATCGAATATCCCTACTGTGGCCGGCCAGTTGTCTTTATGTATTCCCAGGGGGGCAAAGGCCGGTGTGATCTCTTGGCCAATGTGCGCAAGCACTGAATCACCCGTATCTTCATGGCCAAAGGTCCAGTCGGTCCCCATGGAATTTAGAATGGTAAGTATCATTACTACTGGGACAAGGACCTTACCTGCCCTAAACAGAAAGACATTGAGACGCTCCAAGGCCCTTAGAATAACGCCCCTGAAGGTCGGAAGGTGATAAGGGGGAAGTTCCATGACAAAGGGCGTTATCCCACCCCTTAACACGGTGTGCTTGAGCACAAGGCCGGTAAGCACTGCAAAGGCAATACCTATGAGGTAAAGGCTGAAGACCATGCTCTGCCCACCTGTTGAAAAGAAGGCCGCAGCAAACAGGGCATAGACAGGGAGCCGGGCACCGCAAGACATGAAGGGATTCATCATTATGGTCATGATCCTGTCCTTTTCATTTTCCAGGGTACGGGTGGCCATAATTGCCGGGACATTGCAGCCAAAACCGACCAACATAGGGATAAAGGACTTCCCAGGGAGCCCTACATACTTCATGAGCCTGTCCATGACAAAGGCGGCCCTGGCCATATAGCCTGAGTCCTCAAGGAAGGACAGGGCAAGGAACATAAAACCTATAGGTGGGATGAAGGTGGCCACGGTCTGGAGGGCGCCCCCAAGCCCATTTGCAAGGATGGTTATCAGCCAGTCAGGGCTCCCTATGGCCGCAAGGAGTCTGCCAAAACCATCCACAAAGATGGTGCTTCCCAGGATATCAAAAAAGTCAATAAATGCCCCGCCGACATTGACGACAAAGAGAAACATAAGATACATAACCACAAGAAATATGGGGATACCAAAGGCCCTGTTGAGGACTATATGATCGATCCTGTCAGAGAGGGTCTCCCTGGTTTTTTCGGTCTTTTTCAGTGTCTTTCTAGCTATGTTGGAGATGAACTCATACCTGCTGTCGGCAATGATTATGTCTGTCTCTTCGCCAAGTTTTGATTCAATTGCCTCTATGTAGTCCCTTGCTATTGACTCTACAAAGGTCCCGGCCCTTTCAGATACTACCTGATCCCCTTCAAGGAGCTTCATTGCCGTCCACTGGAGATCTGTATTGCCTGGCATGACCTTGGCAACCTGTGGTATCAGTTTCTCTATGGCATCTTCAATTTCATCCGGATAAGTTACTCCGGCCGAGGAGATATGCCTCTTCTGGGCCGCTCTGTTTATGGCATCCTTGAGTCTCTCTATGCCCTCTCCCCTGGAGGCCACTATCGGGACAACCGGGCAGTCCAACTCTCTGGACAGGCCTTCCACGTCTATCTCGATATTCCTGTCCCTGGCAATGTCCATCATATTGAGGGCCATAACTACTGGTACCTTCATCTCAAGGATCTGGCTTGTGAGATAGAGGTTTCGCTCCATATTAGAGGCATCAACGATATCAATTATGAGATCAGGCTCTCCTGAGAGTATATAGTCCCTGGCTACCTGCTCATCTAGCGACGAGGCCGAGAGGGAATAGATCCCCGGAAGGTCTATTAACTCAATCTCTTTACCCCCATGCCTGTAATAGCCTATCTTTTTGTCTACAGTGACGCCGGGCCAGTTCCCCACCCTCTGCTTGGCACCTGTCAGAGCATTGAACATCGTGGTCTTTCCGCAGTTAGGATTGCCGGCCACACCGATTATAAAGTCACTCATTATCAATTTTCTCCTTCAAAAATGTTGAGGTTGGAGCGCATGATTGGAATTATCCTTCAACTGTTACTGCCGTCGCCTCATCTTTCCTGAGGCTCAGAGAAAATCCCCTCACACTGATCTCAACAGGGTCTCCCAATGGGGCCACTCGCTGGACTGTGAATTCCGTTCCCCTGTTCAGTCCCATGGCAAGGAGTCTTCCCCTGTATTCCCTTGATCCCTTGACAAATCCGGATACCCTGCCTCTTTCACCTACTGAGAGATCACTCAGTCTCTTTTTCATCTCTTTCTCCTTAGATAGTGCCTGACGAAGA
>JALTHV010000230.1 GCA_027004315.1 Deltaproteobacteria bacterium | reverse complement strand
CCCCTGCAACACACGAAGGGCCCTACTGCCGTTGCTTCCTCCCGGACCTGGCGGGGTTCGCAGGGTTTCGTTGCGCAGGACCTGGCTATCAAGTGGTTGAATTCAAATATACATGGCGGAGAGGGTGGGATTCGAACCCACGGTACACCTTTTGGGCGTACACACGATTTCCAGTCGGGCCCCTTCGGCCTCTCGGGCACCTCTCCATATTTAACAGTCCTATTGCGACGACAGTGAATATACCAAATCCATCTATACTATTACTATTATAGACCTCATCAAGTCAATAATAAGCTACCCCATTTTTTTATTCAATTAGATGGCGAAAGAGCCCACCAAATTCAGTAACTTCTCAATAAGTGGAGGCTTCATTTTGGTAACCGATCATATTCCCCCCGGCCAGCGGTAGCTTTTTTCAGGGTTTCAGGAGCATCGCTTGATGCACAAGATCAGGGCACTTTGCCCATTAATCCGCACTGAAACCCTGAAAAAAGCTACCGCTGGCCGGAGACGCGAACGGTTACGCCAGGACTTATTGAGAAGTTATCAAATTCATCCTTAACTACCCAATATATAAGGGATTTGTCACAATGACTCTATAGAGACACCGTTTTTTGCACCGTCAGGCATTTCTTTGGGCTGTTTTTTTTTGCGAATCTGAGCAAAATCTTGAAAGTTGAGATGTTTTAACCTCCGGTCAAGAAAAAAATGATCAGGGCCTAAGACGTGACTCAATCTGATAGTAAACATACCATATTTTCCAGTGCATTAAATTGCAACCCAAAAAGTGCTAAAGAGGTAATTTTTCTTCTTCTGCTCCAATATGCCGGCAGAGACCACAGGACCTGGCCCAGCCTCGAGACACTTACTCAAAAGGCCGTTTTCAATCAGAACTATATCGAGACCCTTGCCAAAAAAATGTGGTTATCCGTCATCGCAAGAGACAGCAGAAAGAGATATGCAGACCTCTCCAAATAGCATCAAATAAGGACTATTTTTTGGACATTTTTAGGCGCAGAGCCGACGTCCCACAGCGTAATCGTTCACACCCCTTCCTGTTTGCAACTGTCCACGTCCCCGAGTTACCCTACCGCTATCTTGAGCGATTCTATCTCCGAAGTAGTCAATTCCCTGGACCTGCCAGGTGGAAGCCTTCCCAATTTTAAAGGCCCCATTTCGACACGTATAAGCCTGGTGACCGGATGACCTATCGTGTTAAACATCATCTTTATCTGGCGCTTTCTCCCCTCCCTCAGTATGACTTCTATAACCGATGAATGACTTAATGTGCTTAATACCTTGATCTTGCAGGGCAATGTCTTTACCCCTTCAATCTCCACACCACCTCGAAGGATCTCCAGTTCTGCCCTTGACGGTATCCCCTTTACAGTCACGTGATAGGTCTTTGAGACCTTATGGCTTGGGTGTAAAAGCCTATAGGCCAGGGCCCCGTCATTTGTAAAAAGGAGTAGTCCCTCGCTGTCCTTGTCCAGACGCCCTACAGGATAGACCCGTCCTGGCACCTTTCCAAGCAGCCCCATCACCGTGGGACGTCCATAGGGATCATGGACAGTAGTCAAGAGCCCCCTGGGTTTATTGAGCAAGATGTAGATAGGGGATTTCTCCCCGACGATCCTGGTCCCGTCAACGCGGATATCGTTTGTGTATGGGTCCACCCTTGTCCCCAGTTTGGTGATAATTTGGCCATCTATACTGACTCGGCCTGATGAAATCAGGGTCTCTGCCGCCCTTCTTGAACACACACCTGCATGGGCAAGGAATTTTTGCAGCCTTATTTTCGTATCTTTGGAAATTTTGTACATAGAGTCATCAGGAGAAAAAGTGAAGAGTTATATGAAATGTAGTATAAGAATAGTCTTGAGGACTACCCTAAAATCCATCTTTTGCCTGATAGTTGCATAAGTTCTCAATAAGTGGAGGCAATACAGCATTACCCCCTCACCCAAAGCCTCTCCCCCAGTGGAGAGGGCAAAGTGATCGGTTACATCGAAGTTGCCAGGATTTATTGAGAAGTTACTACACATCCCCCCCGGCCAGCGGTAGTATTTTGAAGGGTCTCAGGAGCATCGCTTGATGCACAAGATCAGAGCACTCTGCCGATTAATCCGCACTGAGACCCTTCAAAATGCTACCGCTGGCCGGGGACATGGACGGTTGCAACCGGGGGGAATGTGGACAGTTACACTATAGTTGCTCAGGATCCTGTATTTGAGATAAAGGCATGATATCGACTCGTCCTATACTCTTTCTATACAACCTGCTCCAGGCCATGGCCCTTCCATGGCTGGGCCCTCCGATATTGCTATACCTCCTTTCCCGCTCTAAGCACCGGGGCCAACTGGCAGGGAGACTCGGAAGGCTCCCGGATCTATCTCCTCTCCAGGGCCGGTCTCCCAGGATATGGGTACATGCCCTGTCGGTTGGAGAAGTAAACGCCACATTGGCCCTGGTGACAGGCATTTCTCAACGATGGCAGGATGCAGGAATTATCTGTTCTTCCACTACAGCTACCGGGCTCAGCACCTTGAGGGGAAAACTGGGCAAGACTGCCCATGTAATTACCACATCTCCTTTTGACCTGCTACCCATAGTGACCCACGTGATAAGGGAAATTTTACCCGACTGTTTCATCCTGGTCGAGACAGATATCTGGCCCAACTGGATATGGAGCATGAAACGGCTGGGCATCCCGACGCTGCTGATAAACGGGAGCATATCTTCCCACTCGGCAGCAAGGCTTTTACATCTGGGGCCTGTAAAAGATATACTATACAGGGGCTTCGATCTTATTGCCATGCAGTCACCTGATGACAGGGAACGGCTCTTGAGACTGGGCATACCATCAGACAGGGTAAGGGTCTTGGGGAACCTCAAATACGACCTCGAGGTACCTCCTGTCGATGAGGTCCAAAGAAGGCGCATCAAGAGGGAGATGGGACTCGAGCCCGATGCGCCACTCTGGGTGGCAGGGAGTACACACCCAGGGGAAGAGGAACTGATACTTGCCGTCCATAAAGACCTCAAAGATCAATTCCCAAGACTACAGCTCTTGCTGGCCCCCAGGGATCCAAGACGTGGGGCAGAACTGAGATCACTGGCAAGGGAAATGGGACTTAAGACCATAAGACGCAGTGTACGTGAAAATGCCGGGACCATAGATGTGTTGGTGCTTGATACCCTTGGAGAGCTCTTGAGGTGCTATGGCCTATGTGATATTGCATTTGTAGGGGGGAGTTTTGTAGATATTGAAGGACATAATCTCCTTGAGCCAGCCGCCTACGGGGTGCCAGTGCTCTTTGGCCCCTACGTAGAAAGCATACATGTGGTGGCAGAGGACCTCCTGCGAAGAGGGGGTGGCAGACAGGTATCAGGCAGAGAGGAACTGGAGGCAGTCTTGTGCAACCTCCTGAAGGACCCAGATAGACGCAGGGATATGGGCATGAAGGCAAAGGACCTCTTGCGGGAAAATCGTGGCGCTGCCTCCAGGTATCTGGATTACATAGCAGAGGCACTCAAGGGCAATCGTCTCTTTAATGTGGCATGAGGAGATGACTTGAACAGTACCCGATCCATGCTCCTGATGCTTGGCAGGCCTCTTTCCCCAGCCTATGGAACCCTGATGAAGATCAGGGCCTGGGCCTATAGAAATAGATACCTTTCAACAAAGAGACTCCCATGTCCTGTGATAAGCGTAGGTAACCTCTGCCTCGGTGGGACAGGGAAATCTCCACATGTTATAACTATAGGCAAGTGGCTGAAGGATCAGGGGGTTCGCCCCGCGGTTGTAAGCCGGGGCTATGGAGGAAGGGCAGGCCGTGGCCCTCTGGTAGTCTCTGATGGCGGCAGGGTCAGGGTCTCCCCGCGGGAGGCTGGAGATGAACCAGTTATGATAGCCCAGTCCCTTCCAGAGGTCCCTGTTGTGGTCGGCTCAGACAGGTATGCAGGCGGAAAACTTGCCGTGGAGCGCCTCGGCGCCCAGATAATAATACTTGATGATGCCTTTCAGCACCTGGCCCTCTTCCGGGATATTGATTTGTTGCTGCTGCCCGCAGGGAGATTTTTTGGAACACAGTGGGTATTTCCTGGAGGCGACCTGAGAGAGCCTGTCTCATCCATTTCCAGGGCAACTGCGATTCTCTTGACCAGGGCAGAGCTATTGTCTGCTGCAGACCAGGAGATGGCCCGGCACGAGATCCAGAAGATGGTCCCGGAGCGCCCAGTCTTTCTCAGCGAGATGCGGGCCGTGAAGTCTCTATCAATGGGAGGAGAGTCAGAGACACCTGAGATGCTGCCAAGGCACCTGTTTGCCTTCTGTGCCCTTGCCAGCCCAGAGGCCTTCTTCGCCACTGTAGAAAACCTGGGGATCTACCTCAGAGGTAAGGTCGCATTCCCTGACCACTATCCATATAGACCAGGAGATCTGAAAAGTTTGATGATGCAGGCCAGAAGGCTTGGGGCAAGGGCCCTTGTGACTACAGACAAGGACAGGGTAAAAATAGAGCCTATCTGGCATGAACTGGTAGCCACAGATGAAAGTCCCCTCCCAATCTGGGTATTGGAGATAGAGGCACGACCAGAGGAAGGCCTTTGGAATATACTTCGTGGGCAGCTCGACATCGGTGGGGATTGACCCTCATAGGTATGTGTCATTACTGCAGCAATATAGACCGCGGCAAGTAGAGAGTTGGCCCACTGGGGCACGGATATCAGACAGTGTATTATCAGGGCGCAGAGTCCTGCCAGAAATCCCAGGACCAAGGGCTCTTGAAGGAATCGACGGCCTTTCAATATCCTGATCGCCGCACCGGCCAGGACCAGAGCAATCCACAAGGCCGCAGCCAGAGCAACTATCCCGCCTTCAAGCAGTATCTCCAGAAACACATCATGGGCATGCCATAGCAGTGGTTTTACACCCTTTTCCTTGAACCAGGCCTTATCCTTGGATTCACTCACGTATCTGGCGATATGGTTGCCATATCCCCAGCCCACGATAGGTCTTTCTTTTATCATGGCCCATGCGGACCTGTAATATCCCTTCCTGTCCTGCAGTGCCTGATCTTTATCAATTAATTGGCATGGAGAAAAAACAAGCTCGGTGATCCGTTGGCGTAGGAAGGAACTCTCAGGCAAGGCGGCCCAAAATCCCGCCATGATCACTGCGCACAGGACCAGGACAGGCCAAAGCCTTCGATTGAAGGCTACTGATGCAAGCAATATTGTGCCTAGGGCTACCAAGGCCCCACGCGTCCCGGTCCATAACAGGGCTATGATCTCGCTGACAGCCAGTACACCCAACGGGACTCTTATCTGCCAGGCATTCTCAAAAAATAGGAGACTAAAGGTCAAGGGAATTGCCAGGTCCAGGTACTTTCCATAGCGGGTTGCCACAGGAAAGATACCTTCGATCCGGCCCCCTTTTATGTTCAAAAAGACAAAACTCAATAATACAACTAACGTGGCGGCAAAGACCACAGACCAGGCAAGATGCCTGATCTGTCTGCCGTGCCTGAGTTGTTGCCATGTCGAGTGATAAACGATCAGAATAGGCAATAAGGTCTGCAAGAGCTTATTCAGGCTATATTGAATATCCACGGACAACACGGATGAGATGACCATAGCTGTTCCATAGGCCCATATGGGATAGTCCAGCGGAGAAGAAATCCACTGACGTCTCCGTACTCGGTACAGCAGGTCTGCAGTCATGATTAACAGGAGTATTGTCCTGGGAATGGACAGCCAATCACCAAGAAGATTTCTGAAGGGAAGAAGAAATATATATACCAGCAGGGCTACCCACGCCCCGTGACAGAGCATGCCGGCCGATTTTTCATCAGGGGAGATACCGGCTGCAACTTCCCCTGCCGCTTCATTGCTCTGCTCAGACGACCCTGACACAAACACCCCTCTTTTTTCTGTGCCTGGCCTGGTGCCTTGAGAGTATTGTCCTCAGGTGCCTTATCACATCCCGTCTCTCTTCAGTATCCTGCCATACCCCGCTTTCTATGCTATAATTTATGAGAAAACGATATAGCTCAGAAGGTGTAAGTATATCGGAAAACGACGCGAGCAGTCTGCCCAGGTCTGTAATTCTGTCCTTATCAGAGATTCTGGATCTCAGCCTGGCACCGTCCAGATCTACAAGCCACGGCCTTTCTCTGCCTTTATCATCTTCCAGGAGTATATTATTGGCCTTCAGGTCTCCATGGCAGACCCTGGATGCATGAAGTCCGGCAATAAGACCTGCTACCCTTGCCGCTGTCCCGGCCCGCCACCCTGTGCCCTTTACGCGCCTGCTTATAAATGTCCTTATCCTCTTACCAGATACATATTCAGTAACCAGATAACTTCGCATCAAGGCCCCCAGCCTATGCTCCTCCAATATGGCTACGGGGGCCGGTGTATCCACTCCGTTTTGAATAAGATATACTGCCAACCGATAGGCCCGCCATGGTCTTGAATGTCTGAACACGGTCTTTGCCGTATGTATCATTCCCCTTTTATTATAGCACTTGAGAAAAAATGGCCTCTCTCCAATCATTACACGGCCTGCCTTGGTGCGGGCAGAGTTCTTGAAAAGCAGGTCAGATGCATTGAGCAGGCCGTCAGGATCTGACAGGGCCTCAAGCATCTCAGGGATGCGGGCATCCAGGCGTATAAGGCCCTTTAGAGGACCCAGGTCAAGGGCCTGAAATCGGAATTTGGTATCCATTATGGACCCCCACCATGCCCTGGAGAACGGTTTTCCATTACATCCCTGAAAAGGGATACAAGCAGCCCTGTATTAATGGTCAGATCAAAATCCCTGGCAACTTTTCTTCTTCCCGCATCCCCCATCCTGACGCGCTCATCAGGTGCACCTGCCAGGCGTGATATGGCCTCTGCCAGGGCAGGGGTATCACCAGGCGGCACGAGCAGCCCGGTACTGCCGTGCTCAACTGCCTCAGGGATGGCAGAGACTGTAGTCGAGACCACGGGGAGCCTCATGGCCATGGCCTCAAGTATGACATTTGGGATACCGTCCCTGCTTCCGTCACTCGCGATGATACAGGGCAGCACAAAGACGTCGGCATCCTCAAGCAGTCCCCGGACCTGCATGTGAGGTATGCTCCCGGTGAGCCGTACTATACTACTGAGTCCTTTATTGGCAATCAAGGTCTCCAAGACCTTACGGTCAGGACCTTCCCCGACAATGGTGGCCTTAATGGGAAGACCCCTGTCCTTCAAGAGGGCACATGCCTCAATCAAAAAGGTAAGACCCTTCTTCTCCCTCAGCCTCCCTATGGACAATATGCGAAACGGTGCCTGTCCAGGAAGTGCCCCACTGCGAGGTCTGCATTTAAATTGTCTGAGGTCTATGCCGTGATACACCTTGATTACCCTGTCCGGGCAGGATTGAGCATAATGTTCCCTCAGATATCCGGCATTGTAACCGGTACAGGTTGCACAAAAGACCGCATCTTCTATCTTTTCTCTCATCTGCCAGCATGACTTGTAGATGTCATTGGCATGGGCTGTGAAACTGTAACCAATACCCGCAAGCGACGCCGCCACCCTGGCTGCAGACGTGGAGTGATAGGCGTAATGGGCGTGGATATGGCGGATATTATGCCTTTTTACCCAATCGGCCAGGTATACTGCCTGGAAAAAGTGGTGCAGCCGGCGGCAGGCCCTGGTACGCAGGAGACCATAGGCCGCTCTGTATCTCTTTGCCCAGACCCTGGCATTGACGGAAGACACCAGCGAAGTGTATGGCCTGGGAATCTCTCTGGCAATGACCTCATTATATGGCGGCTCGGCTGCCATTTCCCTGTCTAATCGAAAGGCAAAGAGATGGTATTTAATCCCTTGGCGACGCATCTCCCGGAGTTCATTCAGGATAAAGGTCTCAGTAGTAACAGGAAACCGGGTCAGTATGTAAAGGATCGCCCCTTCAGATGAGGCCATGTCTTCGTTTTTAGCTGCCATTTACTTTATCTGCCGGGCCTCCTTTACGACCGTATCGTTTTGCACTTGCCTGTTCGATATCTCTCAACAGTGTCCGTGCGGTATCACCAAGACCGGAATTCGCCCGAACATAGGCCTTCAGAAAACAGAGCCTGGTCCCCTGGGAGATAGTGCCCAGATTGGGATGGTTCAGGAGTGAGAGGTCCTTAATGATATATCTATTTAATTTCTTTCCAGGCCTGCTTACCCGCTCGGTGTCCAGGTAGGCAAAAGAAAATCCCTGTTCCCCCCTATCCTCT
>JALTHV010000229.1 GCA_027004315.1 Deltaproteobacteria bacterium | reverse complement strand
TTGACACCCTCCAGGGACATGCGCTCTCGGCTTCATGCATTCACGTTTAATCTACCTAGTTGGTAAATAAGGCTGGATGGACAGAGAGATTTTTTTAACTTTACGATTGTTAGTATTTCTGTCTTAATGGCATTAAGATTCTTTTTTATATTTTTAGAATTCTCTTTATCAATGAGAAGGATCTTTTTGATAGTTGATATGATAAGGGAAGATTCATCTGAGCCTGGTTCTAACAAGTCATCTTCAATATCTTTTATCTTTTTGATGAGCTCTCCACGCCTTTTGCAGAACTCTACCGCATCTTCTATCCTGTTTTCCTTGATGGCCGATTGTTGTCTGCTAGACAGGTCCAGGATATCATAAAAAAGATCTAAAAAGTCTCCTTTCATATCCTTATCCCTTGGGCTATCGGTCTGTTCAACTGATTACCGATCTGTGAGGACATATTGGCCTCCATCTTTTTCCATCCATCTCTCAAGATATTAAGGATTTCCTCTGCACTTTCAAAGGCCTCTATGTCATTTTTCAGATTTGCATATAGCAATCTATCAAGTACAAAATCATACAATCTCCTAAGATTAGTAGATATTTCACCTCCTGCTTCCATATTTAAGGAAGATGCCAATTCCCCAACAATTGAAGTAGCCTTACTGGCATAGAGCCCCTTACCAGCGATATCTCCCTGTTTTAGTTTTTGCATTCCCATTTTTATAAAATTGATAGCTCCATCATACAAAAGAGAGATGATCCTTACATTATTTGAAGTCTTAATCTCTGTCTGTTTATAGGCTATTGCCTCATTCATTTTCTTCTCCTTTTATGCCGGTATTTGTGTTCCCAACCTTGATAAGTAAGAGCTTTGAGAGCTCATTTGGGTAAGCATGGCCTCAAGGGCCGCAAATCTTGTTCTCAGGTCTTCTTCAGTCCTGCTCAGTCTATCATTGAGCCGACTGATGTCGTCTGAAATTCCAGTCACACTGGACTGGAGCCCATTTGTCTTGATAGTGATGAGCCCATTTACCGAGTCAGTGAGATCAGTTACATAATTATAGAATTGATTGCCTATTCCATTGGTGCTATCCGTAAAAAGGGTAGCCACATCATCAAGCCGTGTCGAGATCTTTTCATCAAGCGTGCTGCTATCGATAGTCAACTGTCCTGTTTTATAGTCAGTGGTTATTCCAATCTGGGCCAGTGTCCCAAGGTCCGAGGGCGCAGCACTCACTCTGCTGGATGCAATAGTCTTCAGTCTGCTTCCTATTTCCATTGCTGTAGATTCTGCCGCAAGAGGTCCACCTGTATGTGTGTTAGTATCATATTGAGAATTACTAGAGATGTAGGAAAGGACTCCATTGTATGCATTCACAAAGTCTTCAATATTCTTCTTTATGGTAGCCGAATCATTGTTGACAGTAATGGTAACAGAGCTGGTAGAGCCTGCCTTTAGAGTAAAGGTTACTCCAGGAATTACATCAGTTATGGTATTAGAACTCTTGGTTATGTCTACTCCACCTATTCTGAATTTTGCATCAGTGGCATTGCTGGCAGTAAAATCAGAGTCTGTAAAACCTGTAAGCGTAGTATTATTAGTTATTGTAATCGTGTTTGCTGATCCAGTGTCCTTACCAGTCAGGAGTAGCCGGTAATCGTTAGTTGCCACATTTATGATACTTGCCGTGACGCCAGGATTACCTGAATCATTATTGATCGCATCACGAAGGTCTTCAAGGGTCGCCTGGTCAGCTATGGTAAGGGTCCTTGTTGTCCCTTCATAGGTATATTCAAAGGTCTGCGAATTCCCGCTATTATTTACCACTGCCGTAGAGGATGAAGATGATGTCTTTCCTGTCCTTCTGTCAACAGAGGCGAGCTGTATATCATTTGTTCCAGAATTTGGTTCAATAGTATATACACCAGGCGATGCCGAGTTACTTGCTGTGGCATCAATGATGGTACTGTCACTTACAGATGCGGTTTTAACATAGAAATTCGATGTGGTCTTGAGTTGGTTAACGGCATCTTCTAGTGTAGAGAGCTTTGTTGAAAGGGTGTTATATGCACTTATTTTATCATTATAGCTTGTCTGTTCTGCCTGAAGCAATTCAACTGGCCGTCTCTCTATTGCCATCAGTTTAGTTATCAATTGATTGTAATCAATGCCTGATGTCAGGCCTACTCCCGATACGATAGACATATCAAACCTCCTCAGGACCCTCCTTGTTCCCAGGTAATGCCTGGGAACAAGGAAGAAATCCTACTGAATTACCTATTACCTTAACAGGGTGAGAGCATTTTGCGGCAATGCATTTGCCTGGGCCAAAATTGCTGTTCCAGCATGAACAATAACCTGGTTTTGCGTAAAAAGGGCCGTTTCATGGGCAAAATCCGCATCCTTTATACGGGAATTCGCTGCGGTCAGGTTCTCCGATGCAGTCTGAAGGTTACTTATGGTTATATCCAGCCTGTTTTCAACTGCACCTAGGGTACCTCTGTCCTGGGATACTATGTTGATGGCAGAGTCAATGCTGCCCAGAGCTGCTTGAGCAGCTGTTGCGGTCGAAACATCAGTAGCAGAAACTGTGAGAGCACTTGTATTTGTAGCAGCAACACCACTAAAGAAATTAATTGTGTCATTCCCAGTATTATGAAATCCGACCTGGAGAGTCACTCCAGTGGTGGACTGTTCACCATCTAGGAGCTTGATCCCATTGAACTCTGTAACATTGCTGATCCTGTCTATCTCATTTTTCATTTGGGTATACTCATTATTCAGCGCAGACCTATCGCTG
>JALTHV010000228.1 GCA_027004315.1 Deltaproteobacteria bacterium | reverse complement strand
CCAAAGAAACAAATAGGGTTATCCAGCTACTAACCCAGTTTAATGGCCCACAACGCTATAGAGAGGAACTACAACGGTCTGTGATGGCTAGCCAGTCATAAATATCTTTATTTATCAACTAGTTATGGCGATATCCTGAATTTTCACGCAACATTTAAGTTATACGCTTTTCGTGGTGGGAATTCATAAGCAGCATCATCGTGAGCGCTACAGGGATCATGCACGCAACCCCTACGAGTTGGCATTGACGTTTGCGTTTGAGCGAATTTCCCATTTTTTGAAACAAAGGAGTGAGTCTCATCTTCCGGTAATTGCAGAAGCGCGCGGAAGGAATGAGGATCGTAATCTTGAGGCGGTCTTTTATAAATTGTTGGCAAAGGGCACCTATTTCATCGGAGCAGATAGATTCAATCGATTGCATTGTCCGCTGCTGTTTGAAAACAAGAAAAAGAACATCTGCGGCTTACAATTGGCGGATCTTTGTGCCTATCCTTCTGCCCGCCATATCCTTAAACCTGAACAGCCGAACCGGGCTTTTGAAGTGGTTAAAGAACATATATACGATGGAGGGAATGTTAAGGGATGGAAAATTTTTCCGTAAAAAATAAAACGGACAACCCCGTTTCCAAAGTCGCCCGCCGACCGGGCATTCCCAGTCCCTTTGTCACATTTGGTAAGGCCGCTGATTCGCTACGCTGGTTCAGCAGGCCGAAACCTCGATTGGTTCGAAGCCGTTTGGCAGTGAACTCTTACTTATTTATGACAATTATGCGCCTTGTTGTCAAGAGGAGAGGTCTGCTCGGACGGCAGACCCATCTCCTTCGGCTCTTACACCCGGTCGGGATGGCCGATGAGTTTCTTTACAATATTATTATCGGCCATCGCTTGTCAAGCATTAAAAAGTGAAAAGTGAAAAACTAAAAGTGAAAAGTTGAGGAAGGGTTCAGATTGGGGAAATCGGTTTTGAGAGATAAGAGTTATGACTTTGCGATACGAATTGTGAAGCTGTCGCGGTACCTGATGGGTGACAAGAAGGAATTTGTTTTGAGTAAACAGGTCTTGCGGAGCGGAACCGCGATTGGCGCATTGATCCGTGAAGCTGAATTTGCTCAGAGCAAAGCCGATTTTGTCAGCAAAATGAGCATCGCATTAAAAGAGGCCAATGAAACAGATTATTGGATCTCCATTTTATTGGACACAGGGTTTATAAACCAGGATCAGTTTGACAGCTTGAATGCCGACTGCCGGGAATTACTTGCCATGCTGATAGCAACGGTAAAAACAGGAAAAAACAAATGACCGACACTGTTCACTCTTCACTTTTCACTCTTCACTCTTCATCAAAGCCCCGCTTTGATGAAGACGCCATCTCCCAGCTCCCAGCTTTGCACCTGCTTCAGAATCTGGGATGGCAATACCTGACATACGATGAGGCGCTGAAGCTGCGCGGCGGCAAATTATCCAACGTGCTCTTGGAGGGTGTTCTCGTCCCCTGGTTGAGGAAACACAACCGGGTCAGGTTCAAGGGCAAGGAGCTGCCGTTTACTGAGGGGAATATTTTAAGCGCGCTGCAGGCACTTAAAGAAATCCCTTTTGATGGACTGGTACGCACTAACGAGAAGATCTATGAGCTGCTGACGCTGGGGAAGAGCCTGCAGCAGTCAGTGGACGGCGATATCAAGAGTTTTACCCTGCACTATATCGACTGGGAACATCAGGAGAATAACGTCTACCATGTAACGGAAGAGTTTGCCGTCGAACGGACCGGCAGTCACCAGACCCGCAGGCCGGATATCGTACTCTTTGTAAATGGTATTCCCTTTTGCGTGATCGAATGTAAGTCGCCGCACATCAAGGACCCGATACGTGAGGCCATATCCCAGCAGATACGCAACCAGAAGGATGACGAAATTGCCCACCTGTTTTTGTATTCGCAGCTACTTCTGGCGTTGTCCAAAAATGAGGCCAAATACGCAACTACGGGAACTCCGGCGAAGTTCTGGTCTGTCTGGCGGGAAGAAGGCACCCGTTTTGAGCAGGAATTGCAACGCCTTGTGTGGATTCCCCTGACAGAAGCACAGGTGGACAAGCTGTTCACTGAGAATGAGTGGCTGGTACGCGAGAAACCGACTGAATACGGAACGCTCAAACGACAGGTCACCGAACAGGACCGTGCCCTTTATGTGCTATGTCGCCCTGAAAGACTCCTTGAATTGACTTACTGCTTCATTCTGTTTGATGCCGGTGTCAAGAAGATCGCACGATATCAGCAGTATTTTTGCGTAAAAAAAATCATGGACCGTATCAGAACTCGCGAGCGTGACGGCAGGCGGCGCGGCGGCGTAGTCTGGCACACCCAGGGCAGCGGCAAGTCGCTGACCATGGTGCTGCTTGCCAAGTCCATCGCCATGTGTCCTGAGATACCCGATTACAAGATCGTTCTGGTTACCGACCGGGTTGACCTTGATGACCAGATCTACAGGACCTTCCATCATTGCGGCAAAGAGGTAGAGCAGGCCAGAACCGGCAAGCACCTGTCGGAGATGCTGAAAGGCACTAAACAACGCATTGTTACCACAATTATTGACAAGTTTGAGGCGGCTGTCGGTCGTCACACGGTTCGCAATGATGATCCCAACATCTTTGTGTTGGTGGATGAGGGGCATCGTGGACAGTACGGCCCGCGTCATGCCAAAATGCGCCGGGTGCTGCCAAATGCCTGTTACATCGGATTCACAGGCACACCGGTCATGAAGAAGGATAAAAACACAGTCGAGAAGTTCGGCGGCCTGATTG
>JALTHV010000227.1 GCA_027004315.1 Deltaproteobacteria bacterium | reverse complement strand
TGAATGCCGCTGTAGAGGCAGCCCGTGCAGGTGAGGCAGGTTCCGGGTTTGCCGTGGTGGCTGAAGAGGTCAGAAACCTGGCCATAAGGTCTGCCGAGGCAGCCCAAAATACAGAAAAGCTCATTCAAGATATCGTCCAAAAGATTAAAAACGATACAGACCTGGTTCAAGAGACCGACGGCAAATATCGTGAGGTAGCTATCAGCACACAAAAAGTGAGCGGCCTGATCTCTGAGATTGCCGCTGCTATCCAGGAACAATCAGAAGGGATCGAGCAGGTAAATAAGGCCATTTCTGAAATAGACAAGGTAGCTCAAAGCAATGCAGCCTCGGCTGAAGAACTTTCTTCTACTATTTCAATATTCAAAACCAACAGGCACAGCAATGGAGGCCCTTAGGTATAGGCTGTTGTTAGCCCATAGTCCTTAAAAGGAATGGAGGGAGTCCTTTGACCTTTCCGCCAAAGTCTAAACTACTTTTTGATCTGTATGAAATTGCCTATTTTTTTAAGGACCTCTTCTATAGTCAGATTAGATGAATCAATTATAATGCAGTCAGGAGCGGCTCGGAGTGGCGCAATAGAACGTGTTGAATCAGCCCTATCTCTGACCTCAATCTGGGCCAATACCTCTTCGTACTTCACTTTTTCTCCCTGATCTTCCAACTGCCTCTTCCGCCGCCTTGCCCGCTCTTCCGGGGATGCGGTGAGAAAAATCTTGTGGGTGGCCTGGGGAAAGACCACTGTCCCCATATCCCTGCCCTCTGCTACTATATTGCCCTGCCTACCAAGTTCTCTCTGTATCCCGGTCAGATATTTCCTCACCACAGCGACCCTTGATACTGCCGAAGAGAGCCTATCTATCTCCGGAGTACGAATAAGGGATGAGACATCCTTACCATTCACCAGGATGTGGTTACCCTGAAATTCCAGCCTCAGTTTATTGCATAGTCCTAAAAGGGCCTTTTCTTCTCCTACATCTACTCCGTTATGCCTGGCAGCCCAGGCCACCGCCCTGTACATAGCACCTGTATCGAGATACAGGTATCCCAGACGTCTGGCCAGTTCCTTACTGATTGTACTCTTGCCAGCGCCCGCCGGTCCATCAATGGCAATAATATCGTAACCGTTCACACCCCCTCCTGTTGCAACCGTCCACGTCCCCGGGGAATATGAACAGTTACATAATATCCGTATATGATCAATCCTCTATGGCAGATATTTTTGTTGTCACTGAAACAGATTAGCACCATCCAGGTCTACGATCCAGGGCCTCTCTTTATTCCCATCCGCCTCCAACATGCCCTCACCCCTTTTTAAATATTTGGCTTGCTATTACATGTAAAGGTGTTTAGTATGCATCATCAACTAAATCCTGCCGTAAATCGGCGGGAGTGTTTCTTTCTGTGGGGATTATCCGTTTGTTAAACGCTATCATCCTTCAGTTTGTAACGTTGAAATTTTTCGAAAGGAGGATGATTTTATGACAAATGGAACTGTTAAGTGGTTTAATGACCGCAAAGGTTTTGGATTCATCGAACAGGAAAACGGACCGGATATATTTGTGCATCATAGCGCAATCAATGCAACCGGTTTTAAATCCCTCAGTGAAGGTGCACACGTAACCTTTGACATCGAGCAAGGGCCAAAAGGCCCGGCCGCTGCCAATGTAACCGTTGTCTAACCTGGGGGTTAAGGCAATTAAAGGCATCTCCTGTAAAATGGGGGTGCCTTTTTTGACAATCGCTTGCATCAAACCACAATTATGCCGGTTGAGATTCTTTTCCTATAATCAGTGATCTTACCGATCCGGCAACTGACCAGGAAGGAAACACCATGGCAAAATCTCATTACCAGTTCAAGAAACGTCAGAAGGAATTGGCCAAGAAAAAAAAGAAAGAGGAAAAAAGGCAACGCAAGTTGGGAAACAAGGCAGTTGAAACCGATAAAGCTGAAAAAGACCTGATCCCTTCAAGGACAGATTGACTCGTAACCGTTTACATTTCCCTCCGGCCAGCAGTAGCCTTTTGAAGGGCTTCAGTGCGGATTAGTGAGCAGAGTCCCTGATCTTGTGCATCAAGCGATGCTCCTGAAGCCCTTCAAAAGGCTACTGCTGGCCGGGGACGTAAACGGTTACATTGACTCATATTGTTGAGGGATATATTGTCTAAACGAATTTGTGTAATTGACGGCCAGGGTGGTGGCATCGGCGCAACCTTGATCAAATATCTGAAAGAGGCCTACTGGGAGTCGGTAGAATTGATCGCCTTGGGGACAAACGCCATTGCCACGGCCCAAATGTTGAAGGCTGGGGCCAATAAAGGGGCCTCTGGGGAAAACGCCATCTGTCGCACTGTGTCCCAGGCCGACTGCATCGTTGGACCAATCACTATCACCTGGGCCAATGCCATGCTTGGTGAGGTAACTCCTCGCATAGCTGAGGCCGTTACGTCCAGCCCTGCAGTAAAGATTCTCCTCCCGCTTTCACAAGAGCGGGTTGAAATCGTGGGTGTAATCAAAGAACCCCTGCCACACCTGGTCCAGGCCGCAATGAAAGGAAAAATCAGGGAGATATTAGACGATGTGTGAAGCCAATGCATATCTGGTCAAAGATGGCCAAGAGGAGTTGATCATGGAGTCTGTGGATGTCGTTGAGCCAGAGGGCAAAGATATCTGGCGCCTGGTCAGCATCTTTGGCGATCAGAAGATCATCAGGGGGCGCATCCAGAGGATGGAGCTGGTTGACCACAAGATCTTATTCAAGGAACAGACCACGTCTGGTGAGTAAACAAAGATAGGCTG
>JALTHV010000226.1 GCA_027004315.1 Deltaproteobacteria bacterium | reverse complement strand
CGGGCAGTAGTTGCCTGGACAGGACCAGATCCATGACTGACCTCGCACTGACAACGGCCAACTTGATAAAATCATCGGCACGACGCAAGGCCCTGGTGAGGGAATCCGGGACCAAAAATCCCTCTGATAGCAGTATTTTTTTTGTTGCGCTGACTGCAACCGAGGAGACCATCAAGCCGCCTCTAAGATCAGGACAGAGTTGGTGCCGCCAAAGGCAAGGGATTGAGATATCCCCAATCTGCTGCGCAGTTGCCTTATCTGGCCCTCAGGCAGTGGTCTTACCGGAAGGGCAGGGTCTGGAGCAGAGCATCCGGCTGTTCCGGAGATCTGTCCATCTCGAAGTGCGAGAAGTGTAAAAATCGCCTCAATACCTCCAGCCGCACCAAGGGTATGGCCGGTCAGGCCCTTGGTGGAGACTATTGGCACGTCATCAGAATTTGGCAGGAGATCTGCCAGTGCATTGGCCTCAGCAGAGTCATTTGCCCTGGTCCCTGTCCCATGGGCATTGATCAGGGCAATATCCTGTACATCAATGCTGGCATCTGAAACTGCCCTGCTAAAGGCATTCTTGAGGCCTTGTCCCTCTGGGTGGGGTGCTGTGGGATGCCATGCATCCGAGGCCGAACCATATCCCCTGACCCAGCCCATTGGACTGGCTCCACGCCCTAATGCTCGCCCCTTCGATTCCATAATAACTATTCCCGCCCCTTCTCCCAGATTGAGGCCTCTCCGCTCCCGGTCAAAGGGCCTGCAGGGACCAGAGTCCATGACCTGTAGGCTGGCAAATCCATTATATGCGATTCTGGAAAGCTCATCGGCACCGCCGGCAATTGCCAGGTCACACTGGCCGTAAAGAATCCAGTCCCTGGCCAGTCCTATCGCATCAGTCCCAGATGCACAGGCATTGGTAATTACTGCAGAGGGCCCATGAGTCCCTAATATGCCGTGGAGTGCAGACGCCAGGTTGCCTCCCAGGTAGCTATGGACAGGCCCGGGATTCGGACTCAGACCCTGCCGCCAGGCAAGGTAATAGGGCTCATTATTGAAGGTAGAGCCAACGGTAGTGCCCAGGGCAATGCCCACTCTCATCCTCTGGAGATAGCTTGCGTCTAAATTTGCCTTCTCAGTGGCCTCAGCCACGGCACTGACAGCCAGAAGGAGGCTGCGGCTTGGTAATGAATAGGTCGGCAAATTGGACATAGTATCCTCAAGAAGGCCTCGGCCGACTTTTGAAAGGACTTCCTGTGGGACCGCAAAGACCGGATAGGGTAATTCTGTATAAAAAAGCCATCTCGGCACAGGACCACAATTGACTATCGTCTTCTGGAGATTCTCCCAAAGAATGTGCTGCCCTATCCCCAAGGCCGAGACACATCCTATACCAGTAATGGCCACGCGTGATCTGGTCATTTGGCTATAGAGTTTGTGGAGTCCCGTTGTGACGTTTATCCACGAACTGGGCCAGGGCCTCTATGGATCTAAAGGCCTCTTTTCCCTCGTCCATATCTGCTATCTGTACCCCAAAGTGTTTTTGTATCAGGACTACTAATTCTACGGCATCCAATGAGTCCAATCCCAACCCCTCTTCAAACAATGAGGCCTTGTCGTCGATGTCTTCAGGCCTGACATCTTGCAGCTTCAGGTCCCGGACAATCATTTCCTTCAGTTGTTGCCTTAATTGATCCATATATAAATTCTTTCCCCCCTTAGCCAGGATTACTGACTCCAAAAATCAAAGAAATTATACCACTGATATGGGAATTCCTTTAGGTAATCTTCAATGGCCTTAGTAAATCTATGCGCCCATAATGCCAGGTCCGACTGTCTGTCAGCTCGATCTCCATAACTGGGATAGAACGTGTCCCAGACTCGAAGCTCAAAGTCCTGCCTCCCTGTCTTGGCTGCCAGCAGCACCACAACCGGGGCCTGAGTAGCGGCTGCCAGTCTGTAGGCACCTGTAGGTATGCGCACTTTATCTCCCAAAAATTCAACAGTAGCATAAGGACCTTTTATCATACGGTCTCCCATGACTGTTACTATTTCTCCTCTTTGAATTGCTGCGGTTGCCTCTATCATACCTCCCATAAAGGTGTCGCTATTGATAATCCTGAATGGGCATGATCCGTCCTGAATTTCAAAGTAGGATTTGGGTTTTGTCCCTTCTTCGTATTGCATCAGGGCATGTACAGTAACAGGCAACTTATTTAGGTCTGCCAAAGCAGTCTGCCAGTTACCTACATGGGCCGTGACTAGCACAAGCCCTTTTCCATGGCTTATGAGTCTCATAAGGGCCTCGGGTCGATCAAGACTTCCGTTTAAATGCGCCTTCTTTTTGAGCCTCAGCCATGCCTTATCCACCAGGACCTGACCAAAAGAAAGGACGATTCGATAGGTATATAGCCAACGTTTCAATGGACTGCTCCCAGGAAATCGCTGCATGATGTAACGGGCCGTCATGCAATGTATCTGTCTGCTGAATATAAGGTAAGTAAAGACTACCGGGATCAAGAGCACATAGGCCCCTATTTGTCCTGTCAGATACAGGGTAAGATAGAAAATGCCGTGTCCCAGGGCCTCTGCCTTCCTCAACACCGGCTTGAATCGTCCAGACTTCACTCTTCCTCCGCTATCCAGCCGCAATGTAACTGTTCACGTCCCAGGCCAGCGGTAGCCTTTTTCAGAGTTTCAGGAGCATCGCCTGATGCCAAGATCAGGGCACTTTGCCCATTAATCCGCACTGAAACCCTTCAAAAGGCTACCGCTGGCCGGGGGGAATTGAATGGTTACGCCGCAACTATCTTC
>JALTHV010000225.1 GCA_027004315.1 Deltaproteobacteria bacterium | reverse complement strand
CTATGAATAGACTAAAAAGATTCATACTGCGCATAGATCCCAAGGCCGTCTATTTTCTGCGTTTTGTCTTGGAGGGATACGATAATCTGTTTGTGCTCAGCACAGTTGACAGACATATTGGCCTGGTAGAGGTGCATACGACAGAGGGATCCATAGAGGATCTCTTGCTGATCCTCGAATCTCTGGAGTCCGAGATAGGCCTTGATCGCACAGATTGTAGTTATCTTTCCCATCCGGCATCGTCAGACTGATTTACATGGAGGCAAATTCTGAGGATATGCATGCCACTAGCCAGAATACAGGGCACAAGAAACTCTATCTGCGCACCTTCGGCTGTCAGATGAACGAATATGACTCCCAGAGGATGGCACAGGTCCTCCACGGGGAATACAACCTGACTCCAAGACCTGATGATGCAGACCTGATCCTTATAAACACCTGTTCCATCAGGGAAAAGGCCGAGAATAAGGTCTACAGCCTGGTCGGCCGTTTGAAAAAATTCAAGGAACAGAGACCGGACCTGATCATCGGCATAGGGGGTTGCGTGGCCCAGCAGGAAGGCAGACGGCTCCTGAGGCGCATGCCATATGTCGACCTGGTCTTCGGTCCCCAGGGCCTCTACAGCTTGCCTTCCATGTTAAAAGAGATAGAGAACGGCAAGAGGGGTATCTTGTGTACTGAACTCAGGGACGATTTTCCAATACCCCTGATCACCTCTCCCCTGCCTGAGCCCAATCCGGTCCGGACTTTTGTGACCATCATGCAGGGTTGTGACAACTTCTGCACCTATTGCATAGTCCCGCATGTCCGGGGCCGCGAGGTCAGCCGTCCACCTGGAGATATCCTGGCAGAGATAGAGGCAGTGCTCAATGAGGGGGTAAAAGAGGTTACGCTGCTGGGACAGAATGTCAACTCCTATGGCAAAAAGGTAGATGCCTATCCCAGCTTTTCAGGGCTTCTCCGTATGGTGGCCGGGGTCCCGGCATTAAGACGTCTGAGGTTCACCACCAGCCACCCCAGAGATCTATCACGGGACGTCATGGAATGCTTCCAGGATCTTGACACCCTGTGCGAACACCTGCACCTTCCGGTGCAATCCGGCTCTACCCGGATCCTCAAGCGCATGAACCGCCACTATACCAGGGATCAATACCTAAAGACGATAGAGGAGCTCAAATCTCTGTGCCCAGAGATCAGCCTTACTACTGACCTGATCGTGGGCTTCCCCGGGGAGACAGATGCAGACTTCAAGGACACCCTCTCCCTGCTCAGGACCGTAGAATTTGACCAGATCTTTGCCTTTAAGTATTCGCCCAGGCCCCTTACTGTGGCAGCCGGATGGTCTGATGACTATATCCCTGAAGAAATCAAGGCAGAGCGTCTCAATAGGGTCTTTGAGCTCCAAAAGGAGATTGGGTTCAGGCGCTATAAGGCCATGGAAGGCCGGGTAGAAGAGGTCTTGGTAGAAGGGCTCAGTAAGAAAAATACAGAGGAACTCAGGGGTAGGACCAGGGGTAATCATGTCGTAAATTTTTTAGGACCTCAAAGACTCATTGGGGAATTTGTCAATGTAAAAATATCAAAGGCGTGTTATCATTCATTGAGAGGAAAAATTTCATCTCCTGCTGGGTAGACCTGGCAAAAGTGGACAATTACAATTTTGGAGAAGTCATGGCAAACGTTTCTATGTATGTACATGCAATAACCCTGGATGCCGAGTCTAACTCTCCTATACTCATACTGAAGGAGGTAGAGGGAAACAGGACTTTGCCTATCTGGATTGGCCTACTTGAGGCCACTGCTATTGCCACGGAGATGGAAAAGATCCAGTTTGCAAGACCTATGACCCATGACCTTCTGGTGAATCTACTGAATGTAATGGGTATAGAGATACCTAAGATAGAGGTATCTGACATCAAAGATGGTACCTACTATGCCCTCATAACACTTAAACAGGGAGATCATATAACCAGTATAGATGCAAGGCCCAGCGATGCGGTAGCTATTGCCCTGAGGGCCAAGGCCCAGATCTTTGTCAATGACTCTGTACTCAAAAAGACTCAATCTCCCAGACAGGATGTAATTATGGAGACAGACTTCCCAGAAGAAAAGGATAAATGGACAAAGATCTTAGAGGAACTGGACCCCAAGACATTTAAATACAAGATGTGAGATGCCATAAGATGTTGATGTTTGATCTTCACTGCCACAGTCTATTTAGTGATGGAGAACTCCTGCCCTCTGAACTGGTAAGACGGGTAGAGATCCTAAATTATAAGTTAATAGCCATTACCGATCATGTCGATTCTTCCAATTTTGATTATATAATCCCACGCCTGATTAAGGTAGCAGGTGACATCAACCGCTACAGCCCTACAAAACTCATACCTGGCGTGGAGATCACCCATGTTCATCCCAAACTGATTGCCTCTCTGACGAGAGAAGCCAGGGATTTAGGGGCCAAAGTCGTGGTCTGCCACGGAGAGACTATCGTGGAACCGGTATGTCCAGGGACCAATCGGGCCGCCATTGAGGCCGGCGTTGACATATTGGCCCACCCAGGGCTGATATCTGAAAGAGAAGTAGAGCTGGCAGTCCAACGGGGGACCTTCCTTGAACTCTCCGGGAGAAAGGGCCACAGTCTTACAAACGGTCATGTAGCAAGGCTTGCCAGGGCCTCTGGAGCAAGGCTCATCATCGATTCAGATGCCCATGCCCCCGAAGACTTCATGAGTGCTGAAGAGGCACGAAAAGTCGGCCTTGGTGCCGGACTTACACCAAGAGAAGTGGAGGCAATCTATGAAAAGG
>JALTHV010000224.1 GCA_027004315.1 Deltaproteobacteria bacterium | reverse complement strand
TAGAGATGCCCTCTCTGCCTCTGCAAGTCTCTCAGTGATCCTGCTGTCAGGTTCTGCATACATCTTTGCCAGGGTGATGTTCCCCAGGATCCCCATCAGGATATTGTTGAAGTCATGGGCAATGCCAGCGGCAAGGATGCCAACTGATTCGAGCTTATCTACTTTCTGGAGCTCTTTTTCCATCTTTCGAGTCTCTGTGACGTCGCGGAATACCAGGACCACCCCGATGACCTTGCCAAGCCTGTCCCGGATCGGCGCACTGCTGTCTGCCAGGATTTTCTCAGTCCCGTCCCTGGATATAAGCACGGTATGATTTGCCAGGCCAAGTATCCCGTTGCTTTTGAGGACCTTCTCCACTGGATTATCGCAGCGTTCGCGGGTCCTCTCATTGATGATATAGAAGACATCTCTTAGGAGCTTACCAATGGCCTCTTTCTCTCTCCAGCCCGTCAACTCCTCTGCTACCCTGTTCATCAGGACTATAGATCCATCTGTATCGGTACAGATCACCCCGTCACCGATTGAGCGCAGGGTCACGGCCAGGCGTTCCCTTTCAGCAGCAAGCCTTGCCTCGGCCTCTTTCCTCCAGGTTATATCAGAGAGAGTCGCCACGGCCTTCTTCTCAGGAGAAAAAGGATCAAGGCAGTTGACCATTATATGACCATCAAAGACCGAGCCATCTCTTCGTCTAAATTTTGTATCTGTCTCAAATAGTCTTCCTCTTTTGAGCTGATTATATACCAGTCGCCCGACCCGTTCATATTCCTCCTCTGAGGCATAGATCATCCTGGTACTCTTATCTATAAACTCATCTACGCCTCTATAGCCAAATATCCTGGCCATGGCCTCATTGCCCCACTTGATCACCCGGTCCTCTGCCAGTGCAATACCTAAGGGAGAACTGGAGAGGATCCCCTGCAACAACTCCTGCGTCTCCTGGAGCTCTTTTAGCTTCTGCCTCCGATCCACGGCCATGGCTATCTGATCTGAGATAAACGTGAGGATATCCCTTTCCTCTTCTCCATATCGGATAATCTCATCGTAGCTCTGGACAGCAAAGGCCCCGATTACCCTGTCCCGGACCTTGAGCGGGATGCCAAGCCAATCGACAAAGGGCTCTCCCAGGGGCTCTACTTCTCCTCTCTTCGTGAGTTCCTCAAAGACTTCAGATGTGGCAAGAAGGGGTCTTCCAGTACGAATCACATATTCTGTCAGCCCCCTGGCAGATCTCCTGGGCAGGGGCCTCTTATCTCTCTTGTCTATGAAATATGGAAAGCTGACTGTGTCATGATCTGAGTCATATAGGGCAACATAGAAATTTTTTGCAGGCATCAGGTCATCAACGATTCTGTGTATGGAGGCAAAGAGTTCTTCAAGACAGGAGGCAGAGATAGCGGCCTCTGAGATCCTGTAGAGCGAGGTCTTGACCCTTTCGGCCTCTTTTCTCCTGGTGATATCCATGAAGTTTCCCAGAGTAGCTTGCCTTCCCTGGAACTGGATCGAGGTGACCGTCTCCATGATCCACCTGATTTTACCGTCTTTGGTGAGAAGCCTGAATTCATAGGGAGAGGTCCTCTCTTTTTTCAACATCTTTATGGTCTTTTCCCTCACTATCTCCCTGTCATCAGGCAGGACAATGTCAAGGGGATACATCCCTGACAGCTCATCCGCTGTGTAACCTGTAATTTGCTGAAACTTTTTACTTACAGTCTTAAACCTTCCGTTCTGGACAATGTATATCCCTATAGGGGATGTAGCGATAAGTGACGGCCACATAGCCGTAAATTCATCTTTGAACTGTTCCATGCGTTTTCCCTCATCCCTCACTTTGTGCTTCTAAACGTCCTTTATACCTTGACATCGGATATATCTTTTGCAACGCCTTTAGTTTGTCTAAAAACTAGTATAAATTGTACGTAACCGTTCACACCCCTGTTGCAACCGTCCACGTCCCCGGCCAGTGATAGCATTTTTCAGGATTTCAGTGCGGATTAATAGGCAGAGGCCCTGATCTCGTGCATCAAGCGATGCTCCTGAAACCCTGAAAAAGGCTGCCGCTGGCCGGGGGGAATATGATCGGTTACCAAAAATGATGCCCCAACTTATTGAGAAGTTACAGTTCCCTTGATGGATGGCCTTGGATAAGAGGCGATATCAGTCCTATTTTTTTGCCATTCTGCTGTTTGATCAGGCGCAACGGTTCAGCAAGATCGCTGTCATTTGATATGATTACAGCACATTCATATTTATTAAGCCATGCATCATTTAGTAGATGTACAGCAAGGTTCACGTCTGAGCCCTTTTCCTCAGTTTTAAATATCCTTGTAAATTTTGGCGGATTGGAAAAAGGTGCTTTCGGCATAGATGTTTCGTGGCTTAAAAAATGTCCATAATAAACAGACAGCTCAGGTATATGTTTCTTTAAAGCACAAATATAAGTTTTTTGTCTGACAGTTGGTACGGATCAAATTTCCCTGATATTATAGCAGTAAAATATTTGATTTCTATGATTTGATGATGAGGCTGAAGAAGTTTAATTGCCAGTTGTTTGAGATCAAGCCATTTATAGGATGATTTTCTTAGGGCTCGATGACACAGATTAAAACCATCTATATATATTGAAGTTTCCATTAGGATAAAAATCAGGGGCTACCGAAGTAGCCCCGCACCCTTGGTCGAGACCAAAGGGGTAGTTTCAATTTCTGAGGAGATCTTAATTTACTTAATCGACAAGTCAAGGGCAAAAATGAATCGTTCCTTTTTATTAGAGGGCCAGGGAACATTTCAAAGCAGAAAAATAGTCACAAAAAGACGGCTTCGGATTTTTATCCTGGCCG
>JALTHV010000223.1 GCA_027004315.1 Deltaproteobacteria bacterium | reverse complement strand
TAACCGATCACAGGGTGCTTCTTTTGGAAACGGTTTGCGTTAGCCCTGTAGTTTTCTTGGTTTTTGCAGCATGGGAGACCCCGGCTCCGTAGCGCAGTAACTGTTCACGTCTCCGGCCAGCGGTAGCTTTTTTTCAGGGTTTCAGTGCGGATTAATAAGCAGAGTGCCCTGATCTTGTGCATCAGGCGATGCTCCTGAAACCCTGAAAAAAAGGCTACCGCTGGCCGGGGGAATGCGAACGGCTCCGGAGTGCAGCGGAGGAGAACAGGGAGGGTCCTATGTTGCAAAAACCTTAGAAAACAAAGGGCGAGAGCATGTTGGAAAAAGAAGCACCCTGTGGTCGGTTACATCGAAGTTGCCAGGACTTATTGAGAACTTACGAAGACACTAAAGATGTAGGTGACCTAATTTCAATCTTCGAGTTTCCATTTTCAGTAAAGAAATATGTTTGATAACCTGAGCGGACGACTAAATTCTGTATTCAAACACCTCAAGGGCTATGGAAAGCTCTCAGAGAAGAACATCCAGGAGGGCCTGAGGGAGGTCCGTCTTGCCCTCTTGGAGGCCGATGTAAACTATAAGGTCGTAAAGAACTTTATCGCACGGGTAAAAGAGCGGGCTGTGGGACAGGAGGTAATGGAAAGCCTGACCCCGGCCCAGCAGGTAGTAAAAATAGTCCATGAGGAGCTGATAACTCTGATTGGGGGCTATAATCAGAGGCTCGATCTGTCTGGACGCCAGCCTGCAGTTATACTCCTGGTGGGTCTCCAGGGTTCCGGTAAGACCACTACTGCCGCAAAGCTTGCCCGTTGGCTGAGATCAAAGGGGCGAAGACCATACCTTGTATCTGTAGATGTCTACAGACCTGCGGCCATAGAGCAGCTAAAGGTCCTTGGAGACCAATTAAAAATTGACGTGTATCCCTCAGAGCCATCTGTGTCTCCCGCAGAGATCGCAAGGCTGGCAGTGGCCAGGGCAGATGCATCCCACCTGGACACGGTCATACTGGATACAGCAGGTCGTCTGCACATAGACGAACCCCTGATGGATGAGCTCAAGGATATAAAGGCCGTGGCATCTCCACAGGAAGTCCTGCTGGTGGCAGATGCCATGACTGGACAGGATGCTGTCCATATAGCCCAAAAATTTGATCAGGATCTCTCTATCACAGGTGTTGTGCTTACCAAACTTGAAGGTGATGCCAGGGGCGGTGCAGCACTCTCAATACAGGCAGTTACTGGAAAGCCCATCAAGCTGGCAGGTGTTGGTGAGAAACTCGATGCCTTAGAGCCTTTTCACCCAGATCGGATAGCCAATCGAATCCTTGGGATGGGAGATGTCTTGAGCCTTATTGAAAAGGCCCAGGATACCATTGATAAGAAAAAGGCCCTTGAACTCCGGGACAAGCTGGAGAAAGACACCTTTACACTGGAAGACTTTAGAGATCAGCTCAAGAGGATAAGGAAGATGGGGAGCCTTGAGCAGATCATCTCTATGATCCCGGGCTTTAACAAGATAAAACAACTCAAGGGCTTTGTCCCGGACGAAAAGGAGCTTATCCGGGTAGAGGCCATTATCAATTCCATGACTCCACAGGAACGTAGACACTATATCATTATCAATGCCAGCCGGAGGAAAAGGATAGCAAAGGGTAGTGGTACTGCTACCCAGGATGTAAATCGACTCCTCAAGAACTATGCAGCGATGAACAAGATGCTCAAAAAAATGAGAAAGACAAAGTTTAAACAGTTTCCTGAAGGGCTGCTGCCCTTCTAATTGAATAATTTAAGGAGGTATAAATGGCAATAAAGATTCGTCTGACCCGTGGTGGGCGCAAGAAGAAACCATTTTATCGCGTAGTAGCGATAAATTCTAAGGCCAAAAGAGATGGGAAATTTCTTGAAATCCTTGGTACCTATAATCCCCTCAAGGATCCATTAGAATTCAAGGTTGACTCATCCAAACTGGATAAGTGGTTAAATATAGGCGCCAGACCTACAGATACAGTGAGAAGTTTGCTTAAAAGAGCTGCTTATCCAGAGGAAAGTCTCTAAACGTAAGCTAAGGTGTAACTGTTCACATTCCCCCCGGGCAGTGGTAGCCTTTTGAAGGGTTTCAGGAGCATCGCTTGATGCACAAGATCAGGGCACTCTGCCTATTAATCCGCACTGAAACCCTTCAAAATGCTACCACTGGCCGGAGACGTGGACGGTTGCAACAGGAAGGGGTGTGAACGGTTACGCTAATGTTGCCAGAAAGATAAGGACCTACATATAACTGTTAGGCTGAAGGCTGTTAGATGAATCTTATTTTTTTACGGCAGATCTTGTTGATTGCCTGAGAAGGTGTGGTTGCGAGTCCTAATGATGACCGCGGAGGTGACTGATGAAAGATTTGATCGAGTATATAGCGAAGGCACTAGTAGATAATCCCGAGGCGGTACATGTCAATGAACTGGAAGGAGAACAGACCTCGGTCATGGAACTCAAGGTGGCCAAGGAAGACCTTGGAAAGGTGATAGGCCGGCAGGGCCGTACTGCCAGGGCAATGAGGACCATACTCAATGCTGCATCTACAAAACTGCGGAAACGTGCAGTGTTAGAGATACTTGAATAGTCAATGAAGAGTGATCCCCTCTATTTTGCCCTTGGCAAGATCGTAAAGGCCCATGGGATACGTGGGGAAGTACAGGTATATCCCTACTCGGAGAGACCCTCTCTTTTTGACCAGAAAGATGTCTTTATCCAGGACCTATTGGGCAATAAGGTGCCTAATAAGGTGCTTAAGGTCCGCTCCAAGCACAGTCGGAGTATAGTCTTGTCCCTTAACGGTATCAAT
>JALTHV010000222.1 GCA_027004315.1 Deltaproteobacteria bacterium | reverse complement strand
TGAAGGAGAGGGATAATCGCACTGGCAGGACCAGAAAGGTCCCCATCCTCCTCAAGGACAAGGCCCTGATGACAGGAGAGGCCATAAAGACTGCCCATGTCCGGATCGGGGGGACCTATAATGAGCCATACGTCTCCCTTGAACTCACTGACCGGGGGGCAAGGCTCTTTGAAAAGATTACCGGGGCCAATGTAGATAAGCGCCTTGCCATAGTCCTTGACGGAGTAGTCCGCTCTGCCCCGGTAATAAGGGAACGTATAGGCGGAGGCCGTGCACAGATAACCGGATCTTTTACCCATGAGGAGGCCTCTGACCTCGCTATCGTGCTCAGGGCCGGTGCCCTGCCTGCGCCAATCAATATCGTTCAGAATGTCACAGTAGGTCCATCACTTGGCCGCGATTCTATACGACATGGCATCTATGCAGGTATCTTTGGGGCGGCGTCTGTATTTATCTTTATGGTCATATATTACATGTTTTCAGGTTTCATAGCCGATATAGCTATAGTACTGAACCTGATCTTTCTCCTGGCCGTACTTGCACTCTTCCAGGCCACCCTGACCCTCCCTGGTATTGCCGGTATCATACTTACTATCGGTATGGGAGTTGATTCCAATGTATTGATTTTTGAGCGAATGCGCGAGGAAAGGGCCCTGGGGAAACCGCTCAAGGCCTATATAGATGGGGGATATGACAAGGCCTTTTGGACCATTGTTGATGCCCACGTCACTACACTTATAACTGCCCTGGCCCTGTTCCTGTTTGGGACCGGTCCAATCAAGGGCTTTGCAGTCACCCTATCTGCAGGCATTGTCATCAACCTCTTCACGTCCATCTTTGGGACCAGGATAGTCTACGACTGGATGCTGGCCAAACGGTCTCTGACCAAATTGAGATTTCTCCAGATAATCAATAAGACCCACATAAGGTTCATAAGGCTCAGGAATATTGCATTCATATGCTCTGGGGCTCTGGTGATCTTGGGTCTTATTGGCTTTGTACAGATCATGAGGGGATCGGCCAATCTTGGTGTAGACTTTTCTGGCGGGACCATGATCCAGTACCGTGCAGACAGGCCTTTTGCCCTGGATAGAGTGAGGAAGGCCCTGGCAGAGGCAGGGATCAAGGGTTATACCCTCCAGAAGGTGATTGGAGAACACGTCTTGATCGTAAAGGTCAGGAGAGTAGCAAAGACCGTAGGAACAATAGAGAAACGGATAACTAAGGCCCTAAAGAAAGGCCTTCCTGAGGTCCATTTTTTGATGCAGAGCAAGGCAGAAATCGGTTCGGCCGTGAGTCATGAACTCAGGCATAAGGCCATAATCGCAATACTCATATCCCTTGCAGGCATAGTCAGCTACCTGGCATTCAGGTTTAATCTGAGCTTTGGGGTGGCAGCCACTATCGCCACCTTCCATGACGTCCTGGTAGTCTTGGGTATCTTATATATCACAAACAAAGAGATAACCCTCTTGACAATAACTGCGCTCCTGACGCTTGCTGGCTATTCCCTGACAGATACTGTAGTGGTCTTTGATCGGATCAGGGAGAATATAAAGAGATACAAAAAACTGAGTTTCTCTGAGATAATAGACAGTAGTATCAATGAGATGTTGGCCAGGACAATGATAACCTCTCTCACTACCTTGATGGTGGTTGTCTCTATCTTCCTCTTTGGCGGAGTGGTGATACACAACTTTGCCCTGACCCTGATGTTAGGGATAATAGTTGGGACCTATTCGTCGACCTTCGTGGCCAGCCCCATTGTGTACCTGTGGCATAAGGGCAAGGCCCCCAGGTAGTCAGTTTTATGGACCAACTAGTCATTGAAGGCAGGCATCCACTCAAAGGTACCATCAGGATCAGTGGGGCCAAGAATGCAGCTCTCCCTATCCTTGCGGCAACTCTACTCACTGGCGGCACCTTCAGACTACGGAACATACCCAAGTTATTGGATATAGACACCTTTATTGAGCTACTGACCGACCTTGGGAGCAGAGTCAAGTACAATTCAGATAATGGCTCAGACCTGTGTATAGACTCCTCAGACCTCTCTGACCACGAGGCCCCATATAAATTGGTACGCAGGATGCGGGCCTCCATCCTGGTCTTGGGACCCCTCATAGCCCGTCTGGGAAGGGCCCGTGTCTCCCTCCCTGGAGGCTGTGCCATAGGTGCCCGTCCCATAGACTTCCATCTAAAGGGCCTCGAACTCATGGGGGTCAATCTCCAGCTCAAAGAAGGCTATGTGGAGGCAAGGACCAGGGGACTGACAGGAGCACGTATCTATTTTGACATACCATCTGTGACGGGCACAGAAAACCTGATGATGGCCGGAGTGCTTGCCAAGGGGACCAGTGTATTGGTAAACGCTGCAAGAGAGCCGGAGGTAGTAGCCCTGGGGCAGATGCTCAATCACATGGGGGCCAAGATCAGGGGCCTTGGGTCAAATATCATTGAGATAGAAGGGGTCAAGGAACTAAGACCGGTCGATTGGGAGATAATCCCGGATCGCATAGAGGCTGGCACCTATATGATGGCTCCGGGGGCGGCCGGGGGGAAACTGATAATCAAAGATGTTATAACAGGACACCTGGAGGCAGTCATATCTAAACTCAGGAGTACAGGGCTCCAGATAGATACAGACAAGACATCTGTCTCTATAAAAAAGAAAGGCACCCTACGCAGTGTAGACATAAAGACCCTTCCCTATCCCGGTTTCCCAACGGACCTGCAGGCCCAGATCATGGTGCTTATGTCCCTGGCCAGCGGCCTCAGCGTAATTACTGAGACCATCTTCGAAAACCGCTTCATGCATGTCGCCGAATTGAGGCGCCTTGGGGCAGACATAAGAATTGAGG
>JALTHV010000221.1:357-2869 GCA_027004315.1 Deltaproteobacteria bacterium | reverse complement strand
CGCGGCGGTTTCTCAAAGACCATGCCCCGCATAAAGCTCAGTGGTAATTCAAGGCCCATTGCCCCGCATGTTTGCCGCCCCTGAGCCGTGACGTTAGCCATTCAGGAGGTGTTTATGGACTGGCAGATGGTTCACTTTTCAGAGATTGAATCGCTCAGTGCCTCATTGCAATTTCTTGCATTTTCCGAAGCCTACCTATATTCTGCTGCGCGTCTTTGCTCTGCCCTTGCAGCTTCTCCTACAGAATCGACTTATCCACGAGGTGCTGTTATCTTGTCTCTATCGTTTCATGGCATAGAGCTATTTTTGAAAGCAGCAATACTTGAGAAGGTACCGAACGAACAGTTTGGTGGCAAAGTAGGTCATGACTTAGAAGAGCTCGGCAAGAGATACGCGAATCTCTACCCAGGCAAGAAGTTTTCATTTGAGATTCCTTTTCGCACCGAAGAAACGGACCTTGTTAACCCAGACCCGATCGTTGTCGAAGAACTGAAGCGTTCTATAGCAGAGCACAAACGGGCCACTCCCGCAGATCAACTTAATCGCTATCCAAGAGACATTGAAGGGAAGCCCTGGGATGGCATCTATGCATTTGAGCCAAATTCGTTTGCTGCTGTCATTACCAAGGCGCAACAAGATGTAGCGCGCTTAAAGGAGTTGATTTTCCATGGCTAACCTGTCAGTTCAGGCGACAGCCAGGGCCGAGCCGCTTTGCAGGCTGTTATTAAATTGAAATTTATCATTTTTAATGAAGTCAGTGGTAGCCCTGGCTGCCCCTGACTTCGTCGTTGTGCGTAAGGAATAATTTGCATGCAAAAGAAAATATCAGTAGCAGCAATTCAGTCACTTAAAGAAGCTTTATCGCTAGTATATTGGTATAAATCGGAATTGCGCAGTTTCCTGTCGCAAAGCTTATCCGATCCAGCTGTTTTGTCTCGGCTAAATTGGAATGATTACAAAAGAAATATTGTTGCAACATTAGTTGATTATTTGTCCGCCAATGAGGCAATTTATCAACGTGATTTAATTCGGTTGATATCTGAGGTGTGCCAAGTCACGGATTTTTCGCACCTGCTCAAATTAGAGGATGGGAAAATAAAAGCTGCTGAAGCTGAAAGGGCCGTAAAAGCTCTTCGTGAACAATGGAAAGGACATCGTGACATAGAAGAAGAGAACCGCAAGGCAGAAGAACGGAGAAAGCTTGCACATGATAGATTAATGGAGGTAAATGCGGTCCAGAATGAGCTAGAAAAACTAAAACAAAAATTCTTTGATCTCGTTAGTTCATCTAATCCTCAAAAACGTGGTTATAGCTTAGAAAAAATTATCAAGGGATTGTTTGACCTATTCGAGCTTGATCCAAGAGCTTCCTTTCGTATAACTGGTGAGCAAATTGACGGAGCATTCACTTTTGAGGGGACAGACTATCTTCTTGAAGCTAAATGGCAGCAAAAACCAGTCATAGCAAAAGATCTTGATGGGCTAGCGGGTAAATTGTCAAGGAAACTTGAAAATACGCTCGGATTGTTCCTATCCATCAATGGGTTCTCAGAGGATGCAGTTAAAGCACATTCTTCAGGAAGACGTCTAATAATATTGATGGATGGAAGTGATTTGATGGCGGTGCTGGAAGGTCGTATTGATTTAGTTCAGTTGTTACTCAGAAAACGCAGAAAAGCAGCAGAAACAGGCAATATTTATCTTAGAATTCACGAGATTATATAAAAATGCACAACAATCGGTTGCAAGGGACGGCAAACAGCGCGGCGGTTTTTCCAAGTCAGTGCCCCGCATGAGGCTCAGTGGTAATTCAAGGCTCATTGCCCCACATGTTTGCCGCCCCTGAGCCGTACGTTATGTGCAAAAATGCTGGCACGGTCTAGAAAATGGCATTTGATTTAGCAGAAGAAGAATGGAAGCGACTCAGAGCCGAAGCGCTAGGTCACGTGGAAGAAGCTCGTCAACTGGAGAAGCTCGCTGTTGGGGCAACGGGGGCCGTATACGCATGGCTAGCAACGCATGGCACCGAGATGTCTAACTTTGGAATCTTACCGTGGTTTATACCTGTCCTTTTCGCTGCATTGGGGTCTTTGCGGTCTTGGGCTCTAGGAAAGCAAATAAGCACAATTTCAGAATATCTTCATAAGCTAGAAAATGAACTTAGAAAAGATAAGAGCGGCGGCTTTGGATGGGAAGGGTATTTTTCAAATAAGCGAGGCCATGTCTATTGGTCAAGCGTGGTATTCTGGTCTGTATTACTTAGTATTACGCTGCTAGTTCCATGGCTTGTTCAGTGTCTCTCGTAGGGTTTGCACATAACGAAAACATCAACACGGACCCAGCGATTCGGCGCACCTTTTGTGGCCTCGCTTCGCTCGATTTTGCCACAAAAGGGGAGAAGCAGAGGGGTCAGGCATCGAAAATAGAAATTAATCTTTGACATTGCCTCCTGAGATACTATAATTTTTGTATTGTGGCAGAACGGGGGAGGAGAAAGGGTTATGTCCTCTAA
>JALTHV010000221.1:0-347 GCA_027004315.1 Deltaproteobacteria bacterium | reverse complement strand
CTTTATCGACAGGAAGACAAGAGTGTTTCAGAGTAATATTAGTTAAAGAGGATAACAAAGACAATACATCGGACGCTCGTTCCTCGCGCCGATGATTTTTTGCGTTCCCGGCGGCTTCGCCGCCGGGAATCGCGGCGCTGACTTCGTCAAGTGCCTTGTCCCGTCGCTTCGCGCCGGAACAAGGCACTTGACCGGACACCGGGCACCGCACATGCAAGCTGGGAGAAGCAGAGGGGTCAGGCATCGAAAATAGAAATTAATCTTTGACATTGCCTCCTGAGATACTATAATTTTTGTATTGTGGCAGAACGGGGGAGGAGAAAGGGTTATGTCCTCTAATGTGCTAC
>JALTHV010000220.1 GCA_027004315.1 Deltaproteobacteria bacterium | reverse complement strand
TCTTCACACTACAGAGGGCCTATTGATATTGACAAAGAAAGGAGAAGGGATAAAAAAATCCGCGGCCATGGTCCTAAGTGGAAAAAAGACAGGCATGCAAAAAAGAGGAGCGCAAGGAACAAAAGGCCCCATGAATTTGACGAATTTGGTAATGCATAAACGCACTTATTGCCTCTGCTTCGTGATCTTTGCCCTCTACCTCTTGGGTTCTAGCATTCTTGTGCCTTCTCCTGCCTCTGCAATGATGTCTATCGAAAAAGAAAGGGAACTAGGCCATAGGCTGCTGCGTATGGTAAAGTCCCAGGTCACACTGATACAGGATCCGGAAATTGTAGGGTACGTAAGCGACGTAGGTCATAAAATACTGGATCATGTAAAGGGCAAATTTTTTCACTACCGCTTTTTTGTCATAAAGGATGATACGCTGAATGCCTTTGCTATGCCAGGAGGTCTTGTATTTGTGCACAGCGGCCTGCTTGAGACCATAGATACTGAAGATGAATTACTATGTGTTCTGGCCCACGAGATAGGTCACGTCCAGGGAAGGCATATAGCCAGGCGCATAGAACAGTCAAAACGGCTAAACATAGCCACTGCCGCTATAGCCATAGCCGGTTTTTTCCTGGGGAAGGGAGGGGGCGGCTCTGCTGCCCTTGTTGCCTCGGGGGCCCTGAACGCCTCTATGGCCTTGAAGTATAGCAGAGAGGACGAGGAGGAGGCAGACAGGAGGGCATATCAATGGATATGTAAGGCCGGCTATGACCCACGTGGGCTGATCTATGTCTTAAAAAAGATGCAGAGATACCGCTGGCTCGGGACAGATACCATCCCTAGTTACCTTGCCACTCACCCTGTAACCAGCGAGAGAATGACCTATCTACAGAACCTCTGGAATCAGGACCCATGTATACAGACATCCAAGGAGGATCAATTCAGGCTGAGAAAGATACAGGTAAAGCTAAGGACCTTGACCCAGGACCCACAGGTCCTGATAAGACGATATACGCAGGAACTCAAGAGTACGCCTAATGATGTATTTCTTCTCTATGGACTTGCCCGTTCATTTCTTGTCGCTCAAGAATACGATGATGCCATTAAGACAGCCAACAGACTGGTCTCAGTGGCCCGGGACAGGCCTGAGTTCAAGGTTGATCAGGGGCAGATCTACCTTGCAGCAGGAAAATACAAAGAGGCCATCTCAATTATTGAGCCATATTACAAGAGACATCCCTGGAATCTTGATGCCAAGTTCTTTCTGGCCAAGGCATATCTCAATCAGGGAGATGCCGCTGAGGCCCTCCCTATACTCAAATCCCTGGAGAAGTCCTGGCCCGATCCCACAGCTATCTATCTACAGATGGGGAGGTGCTTTACTGATCTCAAGATGCAGGGTGAGGCCCATTACTATTTTTACCGTTATTACGAGGCAATAGGGAATCAGGATGCTGCCCGGTATCATCACAAAGAGGCCCTGAAGTTGCTCTCTCCAGGCAGCAAGCTCTATGATAAACTAAAAAAGACGACAGGGGCCCAAAAAAGATGACAAGACGTAGAGTCTTGTGAGGAAGCCGGGGAAGATAAGCAATGCACCTATCCACTTCTGTAAGATCCTTTCTGCTTGTGGCCTTTCTGATTGTAGTCACAGATCAGATAACTAAGGCCTTGATTATATCTAATCTTCATCTCCATGAAGTAAGGCCGGTCTTGCATGGATTTTTTAACATCGTCTATACGACTAACACCGGCGCAGCCTTCGGATTCATGGCAGGAGCTGGTAGATGGCGGAACATATTTTTCCAGGCGGTAAGCATATTAGCTCTGGGCGGCCTTCTCTATCTGTATCGCAGCTCTTCTGACCGCGGATATCTTCTCTTTTGGGGATGTTCCCTGGTATTTGGAGGTGCCTCAGGAAATCTGCTGGACAGGATACACTATAGATTTGTCACTGACTTTTTGGATTTTTATATTGGCCCATACCACTGGCCGGCCTTTAATGTCGCAGATTCTGCCATAACTATTGGTGGGATTCTCTTGGCATGGCATTTTTTCCGCGTCTCTGCCAAGCCACAGCGATAGGGGCAGGGCGCGATGTGCCCCTAGGCTGCATAATATGGGATAATACTAACTATTCTTGGGAATAGTGCCTCCAAAGGTAGATTCCCCAGGGGCAACCACTCCCTTGGGTATAGGGCTTACCTCGTCGCCTCCCAGTACATAACCTCCATCCATACGTATAACTGATCCAGTCATGAATCTGGCTTCAGAGACCAGGAAGCGTATCATCTCTGTCACGTCTTCAAGTCTTCCCGTACGCCGTAAAAGGGTGTGATTCAGTATGGCCTCTTGTTCTTGCGAGCTGAATAACTCCCAGCCCCTGGTGCCTGGCCCATGCCTGGTCTCAACAAACCCCAGCATGAGTTCATTGACCCGCACCTCAGGTGCCCCCTCTCTTGCCCAGAGCTCTGTAAGTAGCTGGATACCCCTGTTTGCCAAGGAATAGCAGTCGTTAAATACCAATCTGGCCGGTCCAGTCCTTCCTACCAGACCAGCAATAGACGAGATGTTGACCACGACTCCTCCATCCTGTGACTTCAGGATCGGCAGGGCCTCCCTGAATAGATACCACTTTGCAGTCACAGTAGTCTTAAACTCCAGCTCCCACTGCTCTGGCACATAAGGGCCATGGACTATGGGCCAACCACCTCTCTCTATATTATTTATCAAGATATCAAGGCGTCCAAAGCGTTTTTGTACACTACGAATTACCTCCTTCACGTCTTTGAGAGAGGTAAGGTCAGCCGACATGGCATGGTACTCGGTGCCTGTCTTATCCATACGCCTGTGCATATCTTCAAGGCTGTCTAACCAGTC
>JALTHV010000219.1 GCA_027004315.1 Deltaproteobacteria bacterium | reverse complement strand
TTGGAAAAGAGGCTCACCTCATTTCCGGCTCAAATTCAGTCACATTAACTGCCTTTGCCTTGCCGTCGCTCCGCTCAATAAGTTCGAATTCCAAGATCTGTCCAGAGGTCTTTAATTGCGCAAAGGACTGATCGGTTACAGGGCGTCCGTCTCTATGCCGAAAGTCACTGATATGACAGAAGACATCGTCACGTACATCTAAGACTCCAAGGCCTGTTCGTACAGCCAGAAAGGCAAATCCTTTTTCCTCATTAAAGATATTCATTATCCCGCGTACTCGCGATGAGTTGTTTTTAGACGACAGGATCCCGGGGACCAGGTACCCAGAAAAGTAGTTATCCGCCTCGTGGCGGAGCTCTGAGCTGGTATTGGAAAAGGAGAGGAGGTCTACTCGTTTCCCCTTGTTCTGAAGCACCCTGACGAGCCTGAAAAAATCTCCATCTCCACTGCCCAATAGTACATAGTCCAGGTTCTCTGATTGCAATACCGCATCTAGTGCGAGGTCAAGATCAGCATTTGCCTTTGTAACAATATCCCCTTCAGCGTTTTGGTAGCGTTTGACCTTCTTTAAAATCAAGTGGAAGCCTTCACGCCTAACTGCCTCCCGATACTCCTTTTTCTTTATGCGATATTCAAGATCCCTGCTCTCTCGTTCTAAATCAACTGCCATATAGGCATTTGCCCTCAGTACAGTTGCCCCTTGGGCCTCAACCAGTTCCCTGACAACACGGTACCGGATCCCCCAGCCACCGCATCGTACCAGATTTTCAATGTCCAAAAAAATCCCTGCCTTAAGCATACACCATTCCTATTTTTTAAAAAAACCCGTTTTTTGTTACTCTTCATGATTACACCAAATGTAATTCCTCAATGAATCAGGATAAGATGTCTGGATTCAGACTTTTGCCAGTTCAATATACACAGGTTCTACAGGATCGGCCAGGTCAAAACCGAATATCCTGGAGTAGAAATACAGCTCCGCATCAAATGCACGCTTGATGTGTTTGGCAATTCTGAAGCCATGCTGCTCTTTCTCAAATGGGACATAGGCAACAGGCACTCCCTTCTCACGGAGTATCTTGACCATCATCTCTGCCTGATTGGGCAGGACGATCTTGTCTTCAAGCCCCTGGAAGAAGATCACCGGGCAGGACAGGGATTCGGCAGAGTGGATCGGAGACCGCTCTCTATATAGGTCACGACGTCCAGGATATGGACCAACGAGCCGGTCCAGATAGTGTGACTCAAATTTGTGGGTATCCTTGGTCAGGGCCTCCAGATCACTGATACCATAATAGCTTGCCCCGGCCTTGAAGGTGTTGCGGAAGGTGAGGGCGCAGAGCGTGGTATATCCACCTGCACTGCCGCCTCTAATGGCAAGCCGGTCCGCATCTATGCCAAAGTGCCTGGTGAGATAGCGGGCGCCATTTACACAGTCGTCTACATCGACTATTCCCCACTGGCCATTGAGACGTTGGCGGTATGTCCTGCCGTAACCAGAGCTGCCTCCGTAATTTACGTCCATAACTGCAATCCCACGGCTGGTCCAGAACTGGATTCCAAGGCTGAGGGCCATGGAGGTAGAGGCAGTAGGCCCACCATGTGTCATCACGAGGAGTGGAGGCCGCTCTCCATCTGGTGCCCTATAGTACCGGTTTTTTGGCATATAAAAGAAGGCATGGGCCGTCATTCCATGCCCTGTAGGGAACTCGATCGGTTCTGGCAGAGAGATAAATCCCGGATCGATCATGACATCACTTGAGCGACGCAGTACCTCAGGTTCCTGGGTATCCAGATTGAGTTGGACAATGGATCTGAGTTCAGCAGGTGAACCAGCAAGGAACACGGCCCGTCCAGAGGTTGCCCGGAGAAAGCTGATCTCTGTGTAGGGGGTCTCGATTTCCTCCAGGTCTTTAGTCTCTGTGTCAATACTTGCCAGGTGCCATATCCCTCTCTGTGTATAGCTACAGACTATGCGTTTTTTTGATTCAAAGGCATAGGTAGACATCCCAAATATCCACTGTGGCATCCCAAATTCGGCCTCCATCTCGGTAACGGCCTCGATATTCCCATCCTGCCAGCGGTAGAGGTTCCACCAGCCTGTACGGTCTGAGACAAAGTATAGGATACCATCCGGCGACCACTGTGGCTGGAATACGGATTCATTGGCACTGCCTGCAATGCGTTCAGGACCTATTGGTAGACCTTCTATATCCAGATCACTCACCCAGAGCTCAGTCCCATCCCAGGGCATATTGGGATGGTCCCAGGAGAGCCAGGCCAGGTGGGATCCATCTCTGCTGAGACATGGAGAGGAATAGAAGTCCCTGCCAGAGGCAATGACCTTGAATTCATGTCCCCCACCCAGTCCTATACTGACCAGAGTATTGCTCACATTATTGGGATCAGAGTGGTCTTCGCATACACAGATCAGCCTGTCTCTTTCTGGATCAATGACCCCGTCGGCAAAGCGCAGATCTGTACCAAGAGAGATTGCTACTGGCTCAGTATCTGGATCCTGGAGATAGAGGCGCTGATCAGAAAAGTTTGAGAAGCAGACCCTCCCATGGCAGACGGCAAAAGAGCCGCCACCATATTCATGTACCCGTGTCCGTGCATTAAATGGGAGCGGCGTGATATCTACAGTCTTCCCACCTGGGCTATGCTGGACCACAACGTGCCGCCCACCCTCTGAGGGGCGCATCTCGATCCAATAGGTGTCTTCACCATCGAGTGCTATCTGATTGAATCCAATGGTATCAGAGACGATCAGGTCTGAAGTAATCGGAGATCTCCAGGACCCATAGGGTACTATTTTGGATTTATTGTCCATTTTTTTGCCACCAAAAAATTATATGACTATTGAGTTAGCTCCGGAGCCGTT
>JALTHV010000218.1 GCA_027004315.1 Deltaproteobacteria bacterium | reverse complement strand
AAAAAAAGGCTACCGCTGGCCAAGGGAATGTGAACGGCTCCGGAGCGCAGCGGAGGAAAACAGGGAGGGTCCTATGCTGCAAAAACCTCAGAAAACAAAGGGCGAGAGCATATTGGAAAAAGAAGCACCCTGTGGTCGCTTACGTCTGTCATCCCTGCGACAGAAGCCTCCTTATAGAAGCTCTGCCACCGATACAGTACGATCTCCAAGCAGGTTCACATAGCTCCCCAGCTCGTTGTCATACCATCCGTAGATGACCACCTGGGTAATCGCAATCCTCAACATGTCCTGGTGGCTGCCTTGAGATTGATCCTCTTGTCTCACAACCTGACACACCTTTTTTAGATCTATATTTACCTCTGCTGTACGGGTATGGGTCTCATTTCCTTCAACAATGGCTGCGGCCCTGGGATACCCAATGATATCGGAAGAGACATTTTGTTCCTCTGTATAATGGAGATATCCGCGTGAATCGCGTTTGGCTGCCTCTCTGTAGATATTATTGATCCTCTCTCTCCGGATAGATTTGCCGGATGCCTCTTCCTGGAGATTCACAACCAGGATGACCAGGGACCCTGTAGTAGTGGGAATACGTACAGACTCAGCGATGAACCCGATCTGTTTCATCTCCGGTATTACCAGGGCAAGCGTGTCTGCCGCGCCAGTCGTAGTCAATATGATGTTGTTCATGACGCTTCGGTTTTTTCTCAGATCTCTTGCCCCGGACTTTGGAAGCCTGTCAAGGACTTCCTGAGAGCCTGTCATGGCATGGACAGTGGCCATCGAGGCAGTCAGGACCCTCTGGATACCGAAAGAGTCAAGGAGGGGTTTTATCATATGTGCCAGGCAGGTGGTTGTACAGGAGGCATTGGAAATAATCCTGTGCACACGAGGGTCATAGCTGTCTTCATTAATGCCCATAACGGTCGTAACTGCATCCTCAGGCATGGCTTTGGTCTTGTCTTTTATCTTAAATGGAGCCGATACAATGACCTTTCTTGCACCACTCTCAAGGTGTCCCCTTACAGAGCCCCTTGGGTCATCAGGAGGGATAGTAGGGTCTCGAAATTGCCCTGTAGTGTCCACTACCAGCCTGACACCGTGTTCGTCCCAGCCAATATCTTTGGGGTTCCTGGAACTTCGCAGGATCTTTATCTTCGTACCATCCACGGTCATGGTCCCAGATCTTTCGTCCACGTCCCGGACGACCTTTTTGGCCCTGTGCCCATAGAGATAGGCATCAAGGGACCCATAAGTAGAATCTCTATCCAGATAGTGGGCTATATCCCCCAAGGAGGTCCCAACATTTCGTCCTATATTGATCACTATTTCGTCAAAATACTTCCGTGCAATATGATGCCATAGTGTAAGCTTCCCTATTCTTCCAAGGCCATTGATACCCAGCTTTGGGCCATTGTTATCTCCACTCCCCGAGACTTTTTCCATTTTTTAATACCTCTCTATTTCTTTGATTTTCATTTGACCTAAGTAGATAGAACCCTCAGTGCCATCTATGCTGATCCAGTCCCCTGATCTCAGGAGCTTTTGATCCAATGAGCAGGTCCTTTCTACCTCCCTGCAGACAAGGTCTGCACATCCCACAACACAGGTCTTACCCAGCCTATGGGCCACAATTGCAGCATGCGAGGTAGAACCTCCACGGGCCGTGAGGAGACCATCTGCCTCATAGACCTCTCTGATGTCATCTGGGACGGTATCGTTTCTCACAAGGACCAGAGAAGTCTCTGGTTCTGCCTTTCGCCAGTGTTGGATCTCTTCCAGACTAAAGACGACCCTGCCGCTCATAGCCCCTCCACTTACCCCTATCCCATGTCCAAGGAGATTGCTATGTATCTTCTGTACAGGATCGAAGGAATAGACCTTTTCTCTCTCTCTCATGACCATATCCCTGGTCTGGAGACAATAAAGGTCTTTTGCATTAGGGCCTTCAAATGTAAATTCCATCTCCTGGGGGCTCCATTTTCTTGTATAGACAAGCTCTTTTGCCCATCCTCTAATGCTATGATAGATTTCTGGGAACAGGACCTCAAGGGTCGTATCGCCCCTGTTTTCTATCTCTGCCTGTTTTCTCGATATGGGAAGGGTCCTGACCAGGCCTGCGACCACGTCCTCGCCCTGGTTTCCCAGGGTGAAATCTCCCCACAGCATCAGTCCATCTCCGGACCACCTGGGGTTATGGGTAAAAAATACCCCTGCACCAGACTTTTGAGAGACATTGCCAAAGACCATGGCCTGGACCGTTACGGCCGTCCCCCAGTCATCAGATATGCCCATGATCTTGCGGTATGTCTCTGCCTTGGGCGCATTCCAGGACTCAAAGACCTTCCTAATAGTGAGAAAAATCTGCTCAAATGGAGATTCCTCGATTTCTATCCCATTGTCACGGATCAGAGACTTGTAGGTCAAGGCGACTTTCTTCATCTCTGGTCCAGTAAAGTCCTTTTTGTAAGACTTGCCTAAATGTCTCTTAAAATAGGCGATGATATCGTCGAAATCATCTCTCTTGAGTCCAAAGGCCATACCATAGGACTGGAGAAACCGCCTATAGGTATCCCAGGCAAACCACTCATTCCCTGTCTGTGCAGCTATACCCTGGACGATATCCTCATTGATTCCCACATCAAGTAACGAGTCCATCATCCCTGGCTGGGAAATGGCAGAGCCACTTCTCACTGCCAAGAGCAGGGGGTTATTGAGATCACCCAGGGTCTTCCCGGTCAGCTTTTCAAGCTTGGTCACCTTGCGCCTGATCTGTTTCTCGAAATTTTTTCTTGCAGGCGCATAGTGATCTACAATCTCACGACACCTAAAGGCCTCAGTAGTAACGATGAAACCAGGCGGCACAGGGAGGCCATAGTCCTTTATTCTGGTCAGATTGAACCCCTTGTTTCCGAGATGGATGATGTCTGAAAGGCCTTTCTTTACCGGGCTGATGAGTGTCATCGCCTTCTGTGGATTATAGCTTAGCAATAGGCGCAGATCTTCTTTGGGAAGTTCATCCGACTGGTGGTAAAGGGTACTTAAAATATGGCTCAAGAAGATATCAAGCTGCTGGAGGCCTAAAGAAGTAGCGATCCTGTCACGCAGAAAGATCTCTGTCACACGGTGAATCAATTTTCCCCAGCCATTGCCCTTTTTAAACGGGAGGTATTTGGACCTTAAACGTTCGGTCGGCATCTGGTCTAAGATCCTGGACAGGTTCTCCTGATGTATATTGTTGAAATATTCATTCGTGATGTTTCTCACAGTCTGGGAAAGACTGCGGAAGATATCCAGGTACTGGGTGGAAGAAAATCCCATGATCTTGAGGGAATGGGCCAGCATATCCAATTGTTGCCCCATCTCCAGAGATAAAATGCCATCCAGCTCCAGGGCCTGACGGAACAGGAGGAGGTATGTATAGATCTGTGAAAAGGTGGCCCTTGTGATCAGCTTGAGATCAATGGTCTCCACGATCTCTTCGAAAAGGACATTTACCAGGGACTCCAGACGAAAGGTCAGCCCCAGTGCATCAAATTTCATTTCGTGGTAGCTGCCATACATAGAAGGGATATTTACGGTAAAATGCCGTTTTCTATAGATGTCCTCCTTGATTTCATAGTCCTTGTGAGAGAGGATAACTTCCTTGAGTTTCCCCAGATAACCCAGGAGCTTTTTTAGTCTCTGGCCGATATCCCTCTTTTTGAGGGCCTTGTTCAACTTTTTCAGGTCAGGCAGTCCACTGGACTGAAGCTGTTGCAGGTAACTATGGATCTCAGTAAAGCCCGTATGGTACTTCTGATAGAGGAGCTTATAGAAATTGATTGCCAGTTCCACCCTCTCCAAATCAGGCTCTGATGCACCTGGAATATGACCTGCCAGTCTGGTTAGACGATCGGGATCGATATTCAAGAGACCAGTTACATCTTTGAGCCCTTCGGTATCGAAGAGGTAGTTAATGACCTGGTGGACACCATCGATATAGGGTCCCTTTGTCTCGATCTCCTGGTAGATATCCGGAGGCACAAAAGGCCTTATCTCCTCCCTGGCCTTGGTCTTCCAGAAATTCAGGGTGGCTTCCATAGATTTGACAATCTGATTACTGCTCTCAACATGACTCTGTTTCCTCAGAAAGTGGATAAGGGGGTCCTTACACAGGCATATCTCATCGATCCTGGTAGAGATATCCCTAAGCCTCCCCTCTGCCCCAATATCATTAAAATAGGTGGGAAAGAGGCGGGCTAATTGTTTGACCAGGTTATAGACCGGGCCAATGTCACTATTTAACAATTGGGTTATATCCCGGGGGAATAGATCTGTATCTTTTATCAAGACACCGCTCAGTGAAAGGTAAATAATCAGGGAGGACAGCAACTTCTTGGACCATTTGGGATTCAGTTCTATAAGCCGCATCCAGGTACGGATATTCTGGATATGGGCGGAATTTGACCTGATCTGCCAGTCGTCACCTACCCCTTTTATCCCGGGCGCCTGGAACCCTAAAGAGACGACTGAGTCGATAAAAAAATCGACAAGATCGCTGTCATTGGTTTTATAGACTCCCTGTCCTAGATTCAGGACACAGTTCAATGCCGTCTCTGGAAATCTATATGCGCTTATTTTAAGGATTGCAAAGGTCTTTCCCAGGGCCTGCCTGATCACCGGGGGATCTTCATGGTAAATGAGCCAGGCAAGGGTCCGGTTGATCTCTCTCAAGGCCTCTTCGTGAATAGATGAAAGGCCTGCGATATTCATCATATGGAGGAGAAATATCAATTTCTCCTGATTCCCCCGCCCTTTATTACGTTCTACAGCGAGGAGTCTCTGGGGAATTTCACTGTAAGCAGAGACGATCTGGCCATATCCCTGGAGTTCTAGGAGACGATTCAGGGTGGCCCCTGGCTCCTTGTCTGATGCCCGGACTATGCCCTCCAGCCTCTCCTGATAGGCCTTTAACTGCCTGCTGGAGATCGGCTTAAAGATATCGTCTAATACCTCTTTTTCAAATGGCCTCCCGGAATCTCTTTCGAACCAGATCATAGGGTCACCCTGTCCCAGCCAATACTCATAGGTATATCGGTAGTACTTAATCAAGAGACGGTTGATTGCAGTGGACCTGGAAGCCGGAGGGACTGTCTGGGAATAGATCTTCCCCAGCCTGCTCAACTGATAACAGCTCTTGACAAATAGAAAAAATGTCTCTTTCGGATAACCCCTGATTCGGTCAAATCCATAGTCCAGGACAGGCAGAAATCTGTAGAGTTCAGTATTGAGACCTTCAATAAGCCGTTGAATAAAAAGAAGAAGATTGTCGGCCGCATTGATCCTGATTTTCTCATCTCTGGAGGAATCAATGGCCTGGAAAAAGATATCTAGATAGAGCTTGACTGCCTCAGGTCCTTTGGGATGGATCCGAAGCTCGGGGATATAATTAAGCGCATAGGTCTTCGCCTCTCTTACAATAAATCCCCAGTTTTTGTAAGGATGGCAAATTTCCTCCAGAAAGGCATGCAATTTTTCTCTGACGCCATAGTAACTCTGCATGACCTCCTGTAGGACTTTATATCTCTGATCAATAGTCACATCAATGCGGCTAGAGGCAATATTAGCTTCAAGGGCCTTGGATGGCATGTCTTCTTCTCTCCTGAGAATATAGACAATATTAGGCATCCCTTGGCCGAGTTGTCTCTGTTTTCAAATAATGTAGGGACAGATTGCCCTTCTCCCTAAGGATGCCCTAGACTATATAGTTGTAGCATAAATTTGGTAACTTCTCAATTCGGCTTCCGTAGACCTCCTCATTAGCTAGAATAAGTCCATTTGCACCGCATCTCCTTTCGCAGGTGACTTGGGCCTTAAGCTGTGCAATCCCTCCCTTTCGTCTTTGGAAAAGAGGCTGATCTTTCCATAGACTCCATCATGGCCTGGACTTATATGTACTTTACCTTTCCTCATTCGCCTTATCCCTTCCAGGATCCTGTCCGGGACAAAGTGCCGGAGTTCCTCCTCACTCTTCCAGAGGAGTATGCCCATCTCAGGGCCTCCTATCTGTATCAGCCTCAGGTATTCCTTCTTGACCCTGCCTGTAATGCTGCGTACACCAAAGGCCTCTGCGATGATCTCCTCAAGAGGTACAAGATGCACACATGGCCTTGCTGTCTTTGGGACAAAGCCTTCAGGCCTGTCGGCAAGTTCCTCTATCCGGTGCAGAACTCCTACTGTGAGACCACGGCCACAGACCGGACACTTACCTCCATGCTCAATGGTCTCCCTGGGATGCATGCAGACACCACAGGCCCTGTGGCCATCACAGTAGTATTTACCCTCTTGCGGAAAGAACTCAATGGTCCCCTCAAAGCCCTTAGCCGGGTCCTTGATGGCAGAGACAATTGCCTCATAGGTGGGTCTGCAGGAAAGGCAGTTTGCCTCTCTCCCCAGCTTGGAGGGCGAATGGGCATCAGAGTTTGAGACCAGGGTGTACTTGTCCAGAGCGGACAGCCGCCAGTTCATCTGTGGATCTGAAGACAGGCCTGTCTCCAGGGCAAAGATGTGTTCTGACTGCTCCTCAAAACACTCCTCCAGGGAATCAAAGCCAGATTTTGCACCAAAGAGGGAAAACCACGGGGTCCAGATATGTGCAGGTATCACAAAGCAGTCAGGAGATACGTCCATTATTATCCGGACGAGTTCTTTTACCGGAAACCCAAAGATTGGGCGGCCGTCTGAAGTGATGTTTCCTATTGCGGCCAGGCGTCTCTGGATCTCCTCTACCACCTCTAAGTCTGGTGCCAAAAAGACCGTGTGTATCCTGCGGTTTTTCCCGCCCTGGGTAAAGATATTGGATATCTCAGAGCTAAGGATGAATTTAGTCCCTTCAGGGTCGTCTCTGCACACATAGAGCCCTGTGCCTTCGGGTTCCAGGATGTCCTTTAATTCCTTGAGATGGCCCGGATGTGTAAAGTCCCCTGTACCGATCACGGACAGCCCCTTCTGCCTGGCTACACGGTTGAGGACATCCGGATGCATATCAGGGCTTGTGGCCCTGCTATAGTGGGAATGGACATGAAAATCGGCAAGAAAGGCCCCTTGTTTCCATGAGAAGACAGGATGACTCATTTTGACCCCTAAGACGATGAAATTGGCAGGAAGCCGTATTTTTTGTAGATCTCCTGGGCAGATGGAGACCTTATAAAATCGATGAATTTGACTGCATTGTCCGGGTGTGGTGCATCTTTCAACCTGCATATATAGTAGTTTGTCTTGTCCCTCTGATCGAGGTCTGCACCAGGCTCGACCACGTCAAATTCCAGGCCAGATGACCTTGCATGTATTACCTCTGTTGCCCAGACAGGTCCTACGTCTACTGTCTTTTCTGTAATACGTAAAGGGGTCTCTCTGTGATGGACCACTGTGAACAGGGTCGTCCCATCTGCACGCCCTTCCTCCATTATACGCCTGACCAGCCTGTCACCACCTGCCTGTCTGTACATGTCCATGATATGAAAGGCAATGTCCTCATTCTCCGGGTCTGGCTGAGAGATACGTACGTTATCCCTGCCCAGGTCTGTGACAGAACTTATCCGGGCAGGATTGCCTGCAGGCACCATCAGGGTCAGGCGATTATGCAGATACAGATGATAGTCACCCCTGTTGATATGCCCGGATTCCTCCAGGGTCTTCATCCCCTTCTCTGTTACTGAAGAATAGACATCTGGATGGACGTCCAATATCCTGTCTCTGAATACAGCACTGCCAGACAGGATCTGCTTCAGTTCGAGCCCTGGAGGGAGGGTCTCATAGAAGATCCTCTTGATATCTGGGTATTGTCTTTGAAAGGCAGAAACAATCTCTCCCATTGCCATGAATTGATTCCCTGCCATAAAGAGGACAAGATTAGGAGAATCGGCGATCTCCAGATTATGGAGGTCATCTGCCCTGTCAGATGGAATTATGGGGAGGTCCTTTTTGTCCACGGCCTTATCCCTCCTTTTGTCCAGATTTATAAGATGTCAGAATAATACTACAATAATCAAGATATATCACTGCCTATTACCAACTTAAGGTAACCGTTCACATTCCCCCGGCCAGCGGTAGCCTTTTTCAGGGTTTCAGGAGCTTCGCTTGATGCACAGTAACTTCTCAATAAAGGGAGGCTCTCATTTTGGTAACCAATCACAGGTACTTCTTTTTCCAACATGCTCTCGCCCCTTGTTTTCTAAGGTTTTTGCAGCACGGGACCCTCCCCGTTCTCCTCCGCTGCGCTCCGGAGCCGGGGTCTCCCATGCTGCAAAAACCAAGAAAACTACAGGGCTAACGCAAATCGTTTCCAAAAGAAGCACTCTGTGATCGGTTACATCGAAGTTGCCAGGATTTATTGAGAAGTTACAATGCACAAGATCAAGGCACTCTGCCTATTAATCCGCACTGAAACCCTTCAAAATGCTACCGCTGGCCGGGGACGTGAACGGTTACAACAGGAGGGGGTGTGAACGGTTACAGGGTTGAGCCCATGGGCGGAACCCTCTGGATCCAATGCGAGGCCGAAACCAGGGATAATCCCCCGCAGAAGGTGTTTGTTGTATTCGGCCCGGAACATGCGCCG
>JALTHV010000217.1 GCA_027004315.1 Deltaproteobacteria bacterium | reverse complement strand
ATGAGGCAGGTCATATGGGTAATGTCCGGGAAAAGGTCCTGGCTGTAGAGCGCTTCGATAAGGAAGTTGTGGGCCCTGTCATGGATGGCCTGAGGGATATGGGAGGATCCTACAGGATATTGCTTGTTACTGACCACTATACGCCTATCAGTCTCAAGACCCATGCCCCAGGACCAGTGCCATATGTCATCTATGACAATCTGAATCTCAAAGACAATCCAGATGCCGCATTTAACGAGCCTGCGGCTGAGAAGAGCCCTATACTGATCGAGGAAGGATATAAATTGATGGAGAGATTTATAGGCGTGACACCTCGAGAGGTAGAACTCCATCCGAAAAAGAAGTTAGGTGAGCACAAGACCGTTCGGCCCAATTGAGCTCAAAGAGCCGATTCACCACTCCATTTACAGGGTGATCTATGGTGATACTGATACCGGAGGAGTGGTCTATTATGGAAATTACTTAAGGTTTTTTGAGATCGGACGTAATGAATTTGTACGATCCGTACTCAAGATGTCTTATCGCGATCTTGAGCATAGAGGACTCATACTCCCTGTGACAGAGGTCTACTGTCGTTATAAGTCATCTGCTCACTATGATGACCTGCTTGAGATATCGACCTCATTGGCAGAATTTTCAAGGGTCTCTATGCGCTTCCATTATGAAATACACTGCCTTCCTGACCGGCGTCTCTTGGCCAGGGGGTTCACTGTACACGCAGCCACAGACAGCACCGGTCACCTCACTCCTCTCCCCCGGTATTTTCAGGCCGCTCTTGCTGACATCAATCAATAGTCCCAGACAGTTATGACCAAGTACTGTAACTTCTCAATAAGTTGGGGCATCATTTTTGGTAACCGATCATATTCCCCCCGGCCAGCGGTAGCTTTTTTCAGGGTTTCAGGAGCATCGCTTGATGCACAAGATCAGGGCACTCTGCCTATTAATCCGCACTGAAACCCTTCAAAATGCTATCGCTGGCCGGGGACGTAGATGGTTGCAACAGGAGGGGGTGTGAACGATTACGCTCTCTCCCCGGCGGGTAGAGGGTTTGGGTGAGGATTGTAATCATAGTAAATTTATGAGGGCTTTATATCGACACTCTTAAGATAGGGGGCCTTTTCCTTTAAAATTCTCTCCATGTCATCTATTTTTGCCCCTACTGTCCTGGTAATTCTGTTGGAAAAGGCAGCACAGAACTGCAGGAAATCTCCAAATGTTTCGATCTCGCGAAAGTCTTCTCTCAGGCTATCTTCCATCTCTCTTATGAGGAGATAGCCATTAAACTCAACTTCGGCCCGGATTCGGTGCTCATAAGGTGTCAGGATGATCATCCGGATGTCCTTGATCTCTTCTACCAGAGGAAAAGAGGAAATCTGTTCCCTTACCTCTTCCTGCAGTTCTTCAGGTGAGGCCTTTTCAATGAGATTTTCCAGGTTCTTCTTCATGAGGAATATTGCTATAAATGCCAGGATAATGCCTATGGTTATAGATCCAAGGGAATCCCAATAGACTTTACCTGTATACCTGGTAAGAGACAGGGCAAGGGCTGCCAGGACTATACCAAAGACCGCTGCACTGTCCTCCATGACTACTGCAAGATTTGCTGTGTCTCCCTTTTTATTGTCATGCCAGGCTACTATCAGGGAAGTCCCCTCGGCCAGCAGGGATACGCCGAGGACAAGGGCCGTCCACTCGTTTATCTCAGGCCTATGGGGATATAAAAGCCCGTGAATGCCTCGGTAGATAGTGGCCCCGGCGCCCAGGAAAAAGACACCACAGGCGGATATAAGGCCCCATACAAAACGTTCCTGACCCCTCCCAAAGGGAAACTCGCTGGATGGACCTATGCGGCTCCTTTGAATGCCTATCCACAGTAATGCCTGGTTTGCAGTATCAGCCAGGGAGTGTATACCCTCTGCCAACATAGAGGCACTGCCGCCAGACAGGGCAACCATAAATTTCAGACAACAGACCAATACGTCAACGCCAAGGGCTACCTTTACTGACCTCATTTTTTTAGATGGAAACCGAAATGTCTTGCTGTGTCAGCACATTTTGTTTTTTTTCCATGGTGATAAAATAACATCGACATGGGTTCGAATGGACCTACTTTAACCTTGAAGGTCTTGTCAGGAGCCAGCCTCCTTATCCTCTTTACCTCTATTTGGGCAGAGTCCCCGATCTTTTTAAAGAATAGGGCAATCTTGAGGTCCGAAATGTCTCTGATAGGCTCTCCATCAAAGCGCAGCAAGATATCTCCATGGCGCAGACCTGCCCTCCCTGCAGGACCGTGGTGCATGACCTTGTCTATCACGAGTCTGTCTTTCTCAACCTTGACGAATATGCCCAGCTTTGCAGAGAAGGGTGGGCGGATCTCTGGTGGGAACAGAAAGTAGTCAGCCATGCCCTGTTCCACCTGGTCACCAGTCGCATTGACTATTATTGCCTGATCATATTTCCCGCGCCTGTATACCCTTGAAGGGATACCATAACCAAAGGCAATATGCCCGATACCGGCCAGTACTACCATCTGGCGCCCAGGATTTTTCTCCAGAAAGTCATAGACGCCCTGTGCCATAGTCTCATCCCAAAGGATCTGGGCCTGGTAAAAATTGTTAAAATCTTTGATTCCCGTTTCTGGGTGTCTCTTAAAGATACGCATCAAATATGTCTTATAGGCCCTGTTTGACCAATCGATATCCTGCGGCACCTGTTTCAATTCCTTGTCTGACAGGGACTCCAGGCCCTTTCTTGCCACCTTTTTTGAGATCTCTGCCGGGAGATTGAGGGCCAGGATGGGTATGCCATGGCCCTTACAGTATTCTATGATCGGGCGGTAGAGGTGATAGTCATAGCTCCACCTCTTAAAGTACTCGCTTTTTTTGAGGAAGGTCCTTT
>JALTHV010000216.1 GCA_027004315.1 Deltaproteobacteria bacterium | reverse complement strand
TGGGTTCTTTTGTCATCCTCTTTGATCCCATCTTTCAGGGGCTTGCCATATCGCTTATGGCCGGAGAGATAGCGGCAACAATCTTTTCAAGAATGGTAGTCCCTGTCCTCTATTACCTTGACTATAAAATGAAGGAGACAGGTCACCTCTATCTGTAGGGATCAAAGCATAGAAAATATTGTACAGAGCCAAATCAATCAGGCATCTTTAAGGCCTAACTGTTCACGTCCCCGGCCAGCAGTAGCCTTTTTCAGGCTTTCAGGAGCATCGCTTGATGTACAAATCAGGGCACTCTGCCTATTAATCTGCACTGAAACCCTTCAAAAAGCTACCGCTAGCCAGGGGGAATGTGAACGGTTACTTAAGGCTATTGACAGATATGAAGTCGAAGTGAAACAGGCCTATCACTATCGAAGATGTGCTTAGATAAATAGGCTTAAAGAGGTAAAGCCAACGACTTGAAAAATTAAGAGAGATATTCATCTACATTTTTGACACATCTGTGTCAAGAGAGTAAGCTCAATTTGTTATTGCTTGCTGACTATCTAGAAAGGGGTGATGCTGATTGTTCCCCAATAGATCGAATGTCATAAAAATTGCCTTTATTCCTCTCCTTCCACTCTTGCTTTCCGCCTGCATGTATGCCCATTCCCCAGGTATTCAGGATATATCATCTCTTCGCTGGACTAAAAAAGACAATACACCAAAGACTGTAGTAATTCTTCCCTTTTTCAACAACACCTCTGAGGCCAATATTGAGACTCTGGTCAGAAAGAGTTTTTACGACAATTTCAGCTCCAAAAATTACCATGACTTGGAACTTGGCGAAGTAGATAGCGTCCTGAGGGCCTTACAAAATACATCTTCGGAGTCATGGAAGTCCCTTCCTCCGTCGACTTTAGGGAATCTTTTCCGGGCTGATTTTGTCATCTATGGCCGTGTCGAAGGTTTTAGAAAGATCTTCCTGGTACTGTATTCTCAGATTGCATTGAAAGTAGAAGTAGAGATGGTAGCTTGCAAAAGCAAAAGTATTGTCTTCAGAAAGACCATCCTTATGCGATCCCATGAAGGAGGACTTCCGCTTAGCATCTCCGATATTGTTCTGGCGACTATCCGATCCGGTCTTCAGATGCAAAAAAAGGATACTCTGGACCTGATTGACAGACTAAACAGAAAACTTGTGGCACAGATACCAGATCCTCCCTCACCTCCGATAGCTTCCATTTTCACGGAGATCCAGGTAGCATCATTTTTAGAGAAAAAGAAGGCTATCGCCGCTACTAGGCAATTCGAGAAAGAAGGCCTGAGGCCCAGAATTGAAGCGGCAACCATTAGCAACCAATTATGGTACCGTATTCTTCTCGGGCCCTACCATGACCCCTCAGAGGCAGCAAAGATCAGAAGCAGGGTTGCAGGTAGCTCTCAATTTCATCCTATTCTTATCCACCATTACTTTCCTTTAGCTGATAATGGCCATCAGATCTAATCTTCACTCCCCCACCAGGCGCAGCCAGACATTTACCCTGATCCCCCAGACTCTTTATAATGGTCTATATAGGCGCCAATGGGACACGCATTACCACTAATTCGTATGTTGCATGAAAAAACTCTTTAATTACAAGCTGATATATCAACTCCGAAACTTGAATTAATAATATCAAAGAGGAGAAATAAAAGCAATATAAATATACATATGATAATATGGCTATTCAAACTGGACAGGTGTCTCCCCAAACGCAGAAGTCACTAGCCTGTGTGGAGCGCCAGCGGAACACCGGTCTGGTGCACTGACATGTTGGCGAAAAGATGGTAAATATGTGTCAGTAGTGATAACGACACTGCACAAAATCTATTCTGTCATGACTAACGACATAAACCAATCGATGTTCCTGTGTTATTCGGCGTGACCAAACGCCAGAACCTAAAAATTTTAAAGGCTCCGGTTTGCCTATTCCCTGAAACGGATCTCGCATTACTGCCTCGATTAGTTTGAAAATTCGAATGGCCATTCTGCGATCGCTTTCAACCCAGTATTGCAAATCCTGCCTGAACTCAGGCTGAAATACGGCTTCTCTTTTTTTCTTTGATTTAGACTGGCTACTCAAGACCGACCTCTTTACGGAGTTCATCGATTGCCTGAGGCGACCCTGCTCGTTTCCTTACTCTTTCAAGAGCGGAGTTGAGACGTTCTGCATTGGCAGGGGATCGAAGAAGGTGTGCGGTCTCAAGAATGCCTGCTAATTCGTCCGCTGCTATCATGGCAACATCCTCTCTGCCACGACGGCTGATGAAGACAACCTCCCGGTTTTTTACAACTTCGTCAATCAACGATGCAAAACGAGCCCGTGCATTTGTATATGTTGTTTGTATTGCCATATTTGCCTCCCGATTAATATGTACAGCTCAACTGTACATATTTAGAGCCAACATGTCAAGGCGCAGGCTTATTTTTTCAGCCGCCAACATTATATATTAAGCAGAGTTTGATTTTTTAAAAATACTGCAACTCACAAAATCTATACATGATTATACTGCAAAAACTCAAAGTTAATCAATACTGACATACTTGACAAATAATTGCATATTCATTATATAATAAAGTTATAATTTTAAGTTACATTGAATATTTCAATTAGAAGATTTATCCCGGAGTAACAATTAATCTTTAGACCAAATAGTGTTCAACCTACTATATTTCAAATGCATATCTATCTTCCAGATAAACTCAGAGAGCGGTTAAAAGAATCGTGGGCTGAAGTCTTTAGAGAAGATATAATGCCAATAATACCAGAGGAAAAATTTAGCGAACTATATCCAAAAAATATGGGAAGACCATGTGTGCCAGTAGCACTCTTAGTTGGCCTTTCGATTCTAAAAGAAATGTTTGATTGCTCTGATGAAAAACTCATTGAAGAA
>JALTHV010000215.1 GCA_027004315.1 Deltaproteobacteria bacterium | reverse complement strand
CAATGAATCGTGGTCCTACTTTAGTAGCAGAGCCGACGTCATATAGAAGCAATTTTCCATTGCGAGGCCTTATTTCTTTTTCCTTAAGCGTTATGCACAATTGTATCCATATTGTACGGAATCTCGGTATATCATACGTACCCATCCACAGCAGACCGTAGATGGTGCACATCGCGCACCATCCAGTTTGACGATACAACCGTAATTTTTTTGAAATGAGGTCCACCAAGTTCATTTATAACGGTCCATGTAGGCGCCAACGGGACGCCCATGAACCACCGAAGTCATTTTTTGAAATATCCCATAATGGTTCATAATATCCAATTTCGATGCCAATGAGTCATGAGTTGGTGTGCAATGCGCACCCTACCCGGCTACCCGGCTATTTGGCGTCCCCCGCACCCATATCCATATCTCCATAGAGCTGCTCCAGTGTCCAGACCTTGATACCGCTGTCAGCCGGGAGCCGCCTGGGGAAACGGAGAAAGAGGAGCCCGTTCAACGTATTGTTCCCTGGATTTGGAAATGCCGCCATTTTTGCCTTTAATTCCTTGATGAGTTTTGCAATTGATGAAACTTTTCCCCATTTGCATTCGCCAATATCCACAACTCCGTCCCGCCGAAGACCGACCACATCAATCTGTACATCCCTGTCCCAGTATTCTCCGATTTCATAAGAGCAGGTCAGCCCCTCATGGAGATAGGTGCGGCCCATGGCCTCCCTACATAAATTTTCAAAGCCGTGGCCAAAGTATGAATCCAGATGCGGCCTGATCAAGTTTAAAAAGGCGTTTTTCTCATCCATTTGATAGATTGCTGAGCCATTGGGATAGATAAATCGGAACCAGAAACGAAGAAGTGGATCATCTAATTTATAATGGACCTGTCTCTTATTTATCTTTTTGCCGCTCAAGGGGTAGTGACGGGCTATGTACCCTAGCCCCCTCAGGGTATTCAGGTAATAAAAGAGCCCCTTTTCTTCAATGCCGGTTATCCGCGCCATCTGGTGGTTACTCACCGCCCCGGATGCAAGGGCTGTAAGGATACCAAAATATTTTTTTAGTTCTTTCAGTTCTTCACGAAGCAGAAATTCAGGCTCCCTGGCCAGCGCTGAAAATTCATTGAGAAAATTGCTGCGGATATTGGCGTCGACCGATTGGGAAGAAGAGAAAAATTTGAGATAATATGGGATGCCGCCGCAGATGAAGTAAACCTTTGCCCTGTCTGTAACCGACCAGTGAGGGTGAAATTCACCAGCTTCAAGGTATGAAAAAGGCCTCAGGAGTATCTGGCCGGATCGTCGTCCAAACAAGGGGCTTTTTTCACCAAGTACCCTTTTTTCCATAAATCCTATATACGAACCGCAAAGGATCAAAAATATCTTTCCCTTGCCTCCCCAGCCTTGGTCAATAAATGACTGAAGTACGGACGGAAGCTCGGGACATGCCTCGACTGTCCACTGAAACTCATCCATAACGAGTATCAACGAATCTCCGGCACGAACTTGGGAAATAGTTAAGGATATTGCCCTGTGCCAGTCCTTTACTGCAGCCTCTTCAAGCAGCGGCTGATCAAGCGCGGATGCGGCATTACGCATAAATTCTTTTATCTGCAAGCGCGCAGGAGCCTGCTTGCCCAGGAAATAAAGTGCCGTCTTATCCCTGATGAAGTGTTTTATCAGCTCACTTTTGCCTACCCGCCGCCGGCCATATACCGGTATGAAGGCATGCTGGCGTGACTGGTAAACCTTTTCAAGGAGCCGCAATTCTTTTTCCCTGCCGATAAATTTTGTTCCCGTAGGCATTTTGATGATTAATTCTCCAACTACGTGTCAATTTTTTTCGCACAGGGGAGCAGGATAACAGGTGGCAGAATAATTGACAAGTTGAGACTTGACAAGTTTTAACTTGTCTTATTTGGCGAAGCTCAGTGACAGAGCCGGATATCCCTACCAGAGACGCAGCTTCCAGTGGCAAGAACATAAAGGCCAAGGCCCAGGTTGGTGACACCGTGGGCAACCATCGCTTCTTTCAGGTCCTTGCGGCGTATTACAAGAAGGCCGTAAGCAGCCCCTGCAGCGTAAACGTTCACATCCCCTCCTGTTGCAACCGTCCACGTCCCCGGCCAGCGGTAGCCTTTTGAAAGGTTTCAGTGCGGATTAATAGGCAGAGTGCCCTGACCTTGTGCATCAAGCGATGCTTCTGAACCCCTTCAAAATGCTACCGCTAAGCCTGTATTTTCAGTAGGATAGATCAACTCACAACATAACGGTCAAGTGCACCCACTTGTTGGGCTTCAATCATTAATCATGCTACACGACACCACTTTTGTGTTTCGGAATAGATTGTTAATATTGACGTAATATTGCGTAATAATCTGTTTTATGTTATAGATAAGCTATATCAGATATTGAAGGAGGTAGTTATGAATATAATAAGATTGACGTAAATTATGGCATGCTATTTGCGTATTTTATTTTTCTGCTTATAATAGAAAGACCGTCTGTTATTTAATAAAAGGTATTTTAAAATCGCGTACCATTAATTTAAAAGATGTGGTAACTAAGGTTAGCTGTGGTGCCAGCGTAGATTCTTTATATCGCAGATTTCAGCGATTATTCCAAAAGGAGATGGAGTTTTGTGGTGTAGGTCTATTTTTATTAAAGTCTTTTCTTAAAATGTGTTTTATTGCATTGCATAGACCTATAAGAATATATTTGTCTATTGATAGACATGAATGGAGCTATGGCTCTAAAGTCAATAATCTACTTGTTGCCCATGTCTTTGAACCTATTACAGGGATAGATTTTCCTGTTAGCGTAATAGATTTAGATCGACGTGGTAACTCAAGTACTCTTGATAGAGGAGATCTTTTATCTCATCTTTTGCCTTATCTCCAGCAATATCTTGATGATGG
>JALTHV010000214.1 GCA_027004315.1 Deltaproteobacteria bacterium | reverse complement strand
GCCTGATGCACAAGATCAGGGCTCTCTGCTCATTAATCCGCACTGAAACCCCGAAAAAAGGCTACCGCTGGCCGGAGCCGTTCACAGTTACTGCGCTACGGAGCCGGGGTCTCCCATGCTGCAAAAACCAAGAAAACTACAGGGCTAACGCAAATCGTTTCCAAAAGAAGCACCCTGTGATCGGGTACGTCTGCCCATCCTGTGAAGGCAGGAACCCAGTGAATAGTCGCAAAATGTAATCTATCCCAATTTACTGAGAAGTTACCCTTGAATTTTGAAGCAATCACTTTAAGCAAAAAGCGGGTTGCCTTTCTACAGTTAAGGTCCTTACCGTCCGATACTATAAGTGAGATAGATATTACTGTCATCCTGTAATGACTCTGGCCGGGGGGATCTTGAACACTAGCAACAACTACAATAATCATTGCCATTCCATCTCTTCTGATTTTCCGACTCTTGCCAAATATTCCATATTGGTAGTAGAGGACGAGACCCTTGAAAGAGAGTTGCTGACTACCCAGCTCACTGAATGGGAACTGGATGTAAAGGCAGCAGAAGATGGCAGAAAGGCCCTGTCTCTATTAAAAGAAGATGATGCAATCCGGCTTCTTATTACTGATATGCAGATGCCTAATCTTGGTGGCCTGGGGCTTTTACGAGAGATAAAGAATCTGGCAAGGCCCAAGCTGTACTCTATAGTTCTCAGTGGCATCAGGGACAGGCAGACCATGATTAATGCATTGAAGGCCGGGGCTACTGACTACATGGTCAAGCCCTATCATCCTGAGCAGATATTTGCCAGATTGGCAGTATTGGACCAGATAATGGCCCTTGAAGAGGGGTATCAGGCCCTAGTAAGGGCCCTGTTTGACGTAATGGGGGATATGCTCGGTAGCCGTGATATCTATAGCCTGGACCATAGCCTGAGGGTCGCTGCTATATCGCGAAGGATAGGTCTTCATCTGGGATTATCCCTGGAAGAGCTTAAGACCTTGGAGATGGGGTGTCTTGTCCACGATATAGGAAAAGTTGCCATCCCGGATGACATACTCTTAAAACCCGGCTGTTTTAACTATGTTGATAGACAGATTATGCAGATGCATCCAACTATTGGGGCCAAATTTCTTGATGGACGTTATCCGGATGACAGGATTACCGAGATAATTTTGCATCATCACGAACGGCTTGATGGAAGCGGCTATCCATCAGGTCTGAAGGGAGACGATATAGGTCTTATGGTCAGAATAGTGTCGGTGGCAGATGTGTATGAGGCCCTGATTGCCAAGCGGCCCTATAAGGCCGCAATGACCAGTACCCAGGCCATAGAGGAATTGAGAGATGAGGCGAGAGAAGGGCGGCTTGACAAATCGGTTGTAGAGGTCCTGGGAAAGATTGTAGCTAGCTGGGATCCTCTGACTATCCAGAGGCATCCATATAAGGAGATAGACCTACTTGAATCCTTTAGACAAACCGCCTATTTTAGGGAACCATTGTGCAGCTTTTACAATTACCGCTATCTGCTGACACTGGACAAGACCTTTGACCTTACTGTATGTGGGCCTGAATATTATATGATACTTATCAAATTCATGGACCTCGAGCAGATAAACAGAAAGTGGGGCTATCTAAAGGTAGACCAGATCTTGGACGAGATCGGGGAAGACCTGCAGCGGTCCATTAATGACTTTGCCAGGGGCTGCAATGAGATAGAGGGTGAGGCCTTGCTCTTTCGAATGGGAACAGATTATCTGATATTTGTAAGCTATCCGCTTGATTTTTTAGGGGAGCTGTCTGGCCAGATCCGTATTCATTTGGATACATACAAAAGTCAGTGGGGGCTTGAGACGCAATCTTTTTTTGAATCTTTTCCTTCCAGCTGTTCCATAGAACATAGCTTGAATCAGTTTCTAAAAACGGTGGCAGCAAGTCCATAAATAATTCCAGGTTGTGCAGCAGTAGGCTAATCTATGTAATCTGCGAAATCTGTGGATTAAATATTAGATGGGGTCAAAAAGTTGCATATAGATCAACTTACAGGTCTTCGCAATCGCAGGGCGCTGGAGACGGATCTGCAAAAGGAGATAGCCAGGGCCAGGAGATATCAGTTTCCTCTGTCAGTCATAATGATTAATCTCGATAAATTCAGGGAAGTAAGCGATTCTTATGGACACAAGATTGGGGATGAGGTATTACAAAAGGTGGCTGAAATTCTGCGCCGAACCGTCAGAGAGGTGGACTGCATATATAGGTATGGTGATGAAAAATTTGTCGTCCTGACACCTCATATCTCTTGTGTGGATGGAATAACTCTAGCCGAACGTATCAGGAAGAAGCTGGAAAGACACATTTTTACTGTGAGACGACGGGGCTATCGCCTGATGATCAAGGCGTCTCTGGGGATCTCAGAACTGGATATAAGAGATACACCAGCCACTCTACTTATCCGCGCTAACAGGGCCCTGTATAGAAAGACCTCCGAAGGGAACAAGGTCGTTGCCCTGTGCAGTATAGATTCTGGGCCAATGGATACAAAAAATCCCTGTTCAAAAAATACCTCTGATGCTTGACGATCTCTGCCTGCCATAGTAGCTAATGGCTGGGTGGAGGGTAACGTTCACATTCCCCCCGGCCAGCAGTAGCATTTTGAAGGGTTTCAGGAGCATCGCCTGATGCACAAGATCAGGCACTCTGCCTATTAATCCGCACTGAAACCCTTCAAAATGCTACTGCTGGCCGGGGACGTAAGATGTAAACGGTTACAACAGGAGGGGGTATGAACGGTTACGGGTGAAGATCCTCCTGTATGATAGGTCTTGAGTCAGAAATAGAAACTATAGGTATAAGTAATGGCAATCGTTTTACCCTTTCGTGGAATAAGATATAATGTGAAACGGGCCGGAGACATGGCCCATCTGATAGCCCCTCCCTATGACGTAGTAGATGA
>JALTHV010000213.1 GCA_027004315.1 Deltaproteobacteria bacterium | reverse complement strand
TTTCAGTGCGGATTAATAGGCAGAGTGCCCTGACCTTATGCATCAAGCGATGCTCCTGAAACCCTGAAAAAAGCTACCGCTGGCCGGGGACATGAACGGTTACAACCCCCTAGTTGTCTTTTAACATATAGCATTTTACAGGCCAATCAACCCGTCCTCAGGGCCTCGGATGGATTGACCTTGGCTGCCTGTCTGGCAGGATATATTGTGGCAAGAAAACATATCAGGATAGCAGAGAGGGCAATTATGGTCACGTCACTTGGATATAGGAGTATAGGAAGGGTATCAGTATAATACACCTCTTTTGGTATCTTGATGAATTTGTAACGGCCCAAGAGAAAACTGAGACCAACCCCGCCAAAAACACCCAATGCAGTCCCAATCAGGCCTACCAACAACCCATTGTAGATAAAAATCCGCAATATTGTCCTATCAGTAGCCCCCAGGGTCTTGAGAATTGCTATATCCTGGTTCTTTTCCATGACCATCATGATAAGGGTGCTTACAATATTAAAGGCAGCCACCAAGACAATCAGGGTAAGGATTATGAACATGGCCAGCTTTTCCAGTTTTAGGGCCGAAAAGAGATTCCGGCTCATCTGCTGCCAGTCTATGGTCCAGAATGGAAATCCAAGTGTCTTTTGTATGGCCCTTGACAGACTATCTGTGGCATAGATATCTGAAACTTTTATCTCAAGGCCATGGACTCTGTTACCGATTCCAAGGAGCCTCTGGGCCGACTTGATGGGAATAAAGGCAAGGGAGGCGTCGTATTCATACATCCCGCTGGTATCTATCCCTGTTACCAGGAAAGTACGTATCTTGGGGAGCATTCCCACAGGAGAGATGGTCCCGCTGGGTAATACCACCTGGATGGCCTGCCCAACCGTGACACCCAGGTTATTGGCAAGTTCCTTACCCAAGAGTATTGGTGGAGGTCCTGTGTCATTTGAGTCCTCAAAGGCCTCAAGTCCCCTTCCCTTGATGATCTTTCCTATACTGATGACCTTTGTCACAGAACCAGGATCTATCCCTCGAATGACCGCTCCACTGACGCCCCTGCTCGAGTCCAAGAGGGCCTGAACATAGACAACAGGAGTCGTCGCGATTACCCTGGCACATCCATTCTCTCCCTTGATCAATCTCCAGAGCCTATCCAGATGGCCCTCATAGGGGACACTGACCTTGAGCACCTTCTGCCGTACAGATCTCACATTACCAAAGGCCCCTTCATAGTTCCTGACCAGGATATGCGAATTTATCCCCAGTATCTTGGTACGAAGGTGACTGTCAAAGCCAGTCATGACCGCAATTACGACAATCAGGGCCATTACACCTACAGCTACTCCTGCTATAGATATAAAGGTAATAAGAGATATGAATGCCTGTTTTCGCTTTGCCCTGAGATAACGCAGGGCAATGAACCATTCAAAGGGCATCTCAATCAGCCATCAACACTCAGGCCGTAGCTGAGGGAAAAGGATCACGTCACGTATAGAAGGGGCATCTGTAAAGAGCATTACCAACCGGTCAACACCTATGCCCTCACCGGCAGCAGGCGGCATGCCTACTTCCAGGGCCCTGACATAGTCTTCATCCAGCACTGGAGGTATCTCTTCATCATCTCCCCTATCGGCTATCTGTCGCTCAAAGCGCTGACGCTGTTCCCTTGGATCGTTTAGTTCCGAGAAGGCATTTGCTATCTCGCGTCCAGCTATAAAGAGCTCGAAACGATCTGTAAACTCCGGATTCTCCTGGTTCTTTCTGGCCAAGGGCGAAACATCAGCAGGATACTCACTTACAAAGGTCGGCTGGATAAGCCTGGGCTCTACCAGCAGGTCAAAGAGCTTTGTCCAGAGTTTGCCGATCCTCTCGTCCCCCTTCACCGGGGCATCAAGGTCTTTCAACCTCTTCATGAGACTTTCCCTGTTATCGAGATCTGCCTCCGGCACCTGGCCAATTTCTATCAATGCCTCTTTAAGGGTCATACGACGCCAGGGGGGCGTAAAATTCACGGTATGCCCCTGGTACGAAAAGATAGAACCGCCCTTTAGCTCATCGGCTATCACGGAAAAGATCTCCTCTGTCCGTGCCATCAGGTCTCTGTATGTGGCATATACCTCATAGAATTCCAACATAGTGAACTCCGGATTATGCTGGATCGAGATACCTTCGTTCCGAAAATTTCGATTGAGCTCAAAGACCCTTTCAAACCCACCTACAAGGAGCCGCTTCAGATAGAGTTCAGGGGCTACCCGTAGATAGAGATCCATGTCAAGGGCATTATGATGGGTCCTAAAGGGGCGGGCAGTTGCACCACCTACAATAGGATGCATCATCGGGGTCTCTACCTCCAGAAAATCCCTGGAAGTAAAGTATCGCCGTAGTATCTGGATAATGCGGGAACGGTCCCTGAAGACCTTTCTGACCTCTTCATTCATGATGAGATCTACATAGCGCTGCCGATACCTGATCTCCTTGTCTTTGATTCCATGATATTTTTCAGGAAGGGGTCTCAGGGACTTGGTCACCAACCTTATAGTATCGGCAAATATGGTCAATTCGCCGGTCTGGGTCCTAAAGACCTTGCCTGTGACCTTAATCAAGTCACCGATATCGAATTTTTTGAAAAGGCTATAGACCTCGCCCCCTACCTGGTCTCTTTTCACGTAGATCTGGAGGTGACCAGAGCCATCCTGCAGGTCCAGGAAGGCGGCCTTTCCAAAACGGCGCATACTCATTATCCGGCCTGCCAGGCTAAAGGTATGAGATATTTTCTTGAGGGCCTTCTCATCTAATGGATCACATAATGCGTGGATTACCTCTGTCCTTTCTGGTGGCTTTATCCCATTGGGATAGAGAGACACATTGTCCTTTTCCAGTTGCTCTGCCTTTTCTCTACGCTGTCTTATAACCAGGCTTTCATCTCTCAAGTTGTTCTCTCCTTG
>JALTHV010000212.1 GCA_027004315.1 Deltaproteobacteria bacterium | reverse complement strand
ACCGATACTTTTTGAAGTACCTTGGATGCGCCAGAATAATCAGCTATCATGGATTGGAACAAAAATACGATACCTGCAGGGAACGGCTTCCTAAGGTACTATGTTTATCTGAATGAAAATCGATGTTCATGGTTAATCCCGACGTCTTGAAAAACAAAAATCGTTACAATGCCCAGATAGTTGCTGGCTCACTCCTGTTGCCGGAAAGCCGGCATGTAGCCCAATTGCTCCTCAAAAACGTCAACTCGGAGGAGTGGAATAAGGCAATAATCCGGGATAACATTTTGCAGAAAAGAAGCCCTGCCACTGCCAGGAGGCAGGCAAACCTCATTCGAAACAGGCTTAAGTTAATGGGACCAGTTCTATGGAAACTCGTTGCGGAAGGAAACAAGGAAGTGGCTACTCAGGCCCTTCTTGCCGCTGCCCTCAAACACAGCTGCCTTCTTGGTGATTTCATGTACCAGACAGTAAGGGAGCGGTGGCAGACTTTTGAGAGGCGTATTACAGCTACAGACTGGAACCGGTTTATGGAGATGTGCACCCAGGCCGAACCGCATATATTTGAATGGTCCGAGAGCACAATGGCCAAGTTGAGACAGGTAATTTTTAGAATCCTTGCAGAAGCCAGATACCTGGAAAGCACCAGGTCACTTAAACTGTTGCCTGTCTCCATAGTACCGGAAGTCAGGAGCTATTTGATTAATAATTCAGAAGATTATGTACTGCGCTGCATGGATGTTACAGGATAAGTAAATACCATGAACACATTCCAGGAAAGGCTTAATCAGATCATGCCTCGCATAACATCTGACGACTTTTTAAAAAGCAAGGGGCTTGGAAATGAAATCGCCTTTTACATCTTCGACTATCCCCCTGAAAGAGAACTGGATGTGAGGGAACATATTGATTTCATCTTGGATCATCTTAAGAAAAAGAGGCCCGAACTAAGCATCAAGCATATAAACCTCTTTCAGTTAATCATAGGCTATCTGCGGGAACGCAGGCTCTTGGACAAGGCACTAAAGATCCAACGTGAAAAAGGAAATCTGGCGCTTTTAAAGGCCCTTAAGGCCCCCCTGGACCCGGTCAAGATCTCCAAGATATTTGTAAAACTTGCCCAACCAGAAACAACTGACCTGGTCATAGTATCAGGGGTGGGAAGTGCATGGCCCCTTATGAGGAGCCGCAATCTTCTAAATAATCTTCATCCGCTAATGAACAGTACCCCTTTGGTCATGTTTTATCCCGGGGTTTATACTGGTTATGGCCTGCAACTTTTTGGCAGGCTTAAGGAAAGCAACTACTACAGGGCATTTCGTCTGGTCCCGTGACCAGATAGTGTCGAGGCTTAGCATATGAAGATCAAAGACATCTTTTCAAAATCCATCTTCAGGCACATAAATGGCGTAGTCAAGGCCAGCCAGCAGGATGATCCGGTAATCTGGCAGGAACTGGAAGAATATGTGGTTACACGGGAACTGGATGAACATTTCAGAAAACTATTTCAGGTTTATCTTTCAGATGGATCTCGCTCAGGCGATTCAATTGGCGTCTGGATCTCTGGCTTTTTTGGCTCTGGTAAATCACACTTTTTGAAAATTTTATCCTATCTCCTTGAAAACCGCGAGGTCTCAAGCCCTGAAACCGGGGAAAAGAGGCGGGCAATCGATTTTTTCAAGACAAGGATAAAAGATCCTATGCTCTTTGCTGATCTTCAGCGTGCTGCCCAAATCCCTTGTGATGTCATCCTGTTCAATATAGACAGCAGGGCCGATTCCTCTGAAGGCAGGGCTGCCATACTTTCTGTCTTCTGGCGGATTTTTAATGAGATGCAGGGCCTTAGCGGGGAGTCCCTTCCCCTTGCTAAGCTCGAAAGATACCTTGTCCGCAAGGGAAAATACGAAAGCTTTGTACAGGCCTTCAAAGAAATTTACGGTTCCAAGTGGCAAGATGAACGGGATGCCTATTCACTGCTCACTGACGAAATCGTTGAAGCCCTCTCCAGCGCCCTTGAAAGGGACAGACAGACAACAAAGGAGTGGGTTGAAGGGCTGGAGAAACAGTTCAGTCTTACAGTGGAGGGCTTTGCCAACAGGGTGAAGGAGTATCTTGATTCCAGAGATTCCCAGCACAGGATTGTCTTTCTTGTCGACGAAGTAGGCCAGTTCATTGGGGAAGACAGCTACCTCATGCTGAACCTCCAGACAATCACCGAAGAGCTGGGCCGCCTGTGCCAGGGAAGGGCCTGGGTCATGGTCACTTCCCAGGAGGACATAGATGCCACCCTTGGCAGTCTCAAGTCCAGAAGGGCCAATGATTTTTCTAAAATTCAAGGCAGGTTCAGGACAAGGCTCTCCCTGTCAGGTGCAAATACAGACGAGGTTATCCAGAGACGGCTTCTTGAAAAGAAGGAGGAGGCTACCAGGAAGATTGAAGGCCTTTTCAAGCAAAAAGGGGACATAATCAACAACCAGATCGGCTTTTCAAGAGACAGTGCAACACACAAGAAATACAGTGATGAAAAGGACTTTGCCGTAAATTATCCCTTTGTCCCCTATCACTTTCAGCTTGTTCAGAAACTTTTCGAGTCCATTCGTAAGGCAGGGGCCTCTGGGATGAATCTCAGCCCGGGGGAAAGATCCATGCTTGATGCCTTTCAGTTCGCAGCCCAAAACATCTCAGACAAGGAAGTAGGCGCTCTTGCACCTCTATACCAGTTCTACCCGTGCATCGAGAGCTTTCTCGATACAGCAGTAAAAAGGAGCATCACCCAGGCAGCGGACAATCCAGGCATCAAGCCCCATTTTGACATCCACCTGCTCCAGACCCTGTTCCTTATACGGTACGTTGAGACTATCAAGCCAAACATAGACAACCTGGTAACCCTTTTCATTGATCAGGTGGATACTGACCGCCTTGCCATTAAAAAAGAAATACAGCAGGCCCTTGAGCGCCT
>JALTHV010000211.1 GCA_027004315.1 Deltaproteobacteria bacterium | reverse complement strand
AAACGCCCTGATAACGACTTCATATTTTTTTGAGGTCCCTTGCTGAGCAAGCTAATATCCCTACCCAAAATTTCCTAAAAATACTTTCCTGACACAGCACCACAAAAAAAAGCACTTATACTAATATGCTATAAGTGCCTGAATTCATTGGTAGGCCGCCGGGGGATCGAACCCCGAACCTACTGATTAAGAGTCAGTTGCTCTACCAGTTGAGCTAACGGCCCAAAGACAGGTCTCTTTTAACATAAATTAGATAGATGTCAAGTTACTTTGTAATTTTTGGATATTTTATATAAGCGCAAGTGAGTTTTGTGATGTAGCAAAGTTAGCTATTTTCCTAGGTCACTTGACACTTGACGCCATTGGCCAAGAAGGCTAAAAAGTAGTCCATGGTTAAAGAGACATTTTTTGATCCTCCACCACTGAGTATAGGAGGCCTTAATGTACCCATTCCCATTATCCAGGGAGGCATGGGTGTTGGTATATCTATGGCCGGGCTGGCCTCTGCAGTAGCCAGGGCTGGAGGCATAGGAGTCATTGCATCGGTCCTTATCGGCATAACTGAAAGTGACTTTCACAAAGACCCTCGAGGGGCCACATTCCGTGCCCTGAAAAAACAGATTCGCAAGGCAAAAGAGGCAGCTCCTGGTGGTGTTATCGGGGTAAACATCATGGTTGCCCTTAGTGACTATGAGAAGATTGTCCACATCGCAGGAGAGGCAGGTGCAGACCTCATCATCAGTGGGGCCGGTCTACCACTCAAACTGCCTGGTCTTATCCCAGAGGGATGTAAGACGAAACTTGTCCCTATAGTCTCTTCAGGCCGGGCAGCCCAGATCATATGCAGCAGGTGGGATGACCACTTCTCCTATCTTCCAGACGCCATTGTAGTTGAAGGCCCCAAGGCGGGAGGACACCTGGGTTTTAAGGCAAAGGATCTCGATTTACCAAAAAACTCTATCGAAAATCTCGTACCTCAGGTCATCGAGGCAGTAAAACCATTTGAGCAGAAGTCTGGAAGGCCCATACCAGTAATCGCTGCCGGAGGGATCTACACGGGTGCGGATATCTATAAATTCATTCAGATGGGGGCTGCTGGAGTACAGATGGGGACGCGATTTGTGGCTACGCATGAGTGTGATGCCTCAGACAGGTTCAAACAGGCCTATATCCAGGCCAAAAAAGACGATATCTGTATAATCAACAGCCCGGTACATATGCCTGGGAGGGCCCTCAGGAGTGACTTCATAGATAAGGCCAATGCAGGGGAAAAGAGACCACATAAATGTACATACAAGTGTCTTAAGCCCTGCCGTTATCCCGATACCCCCTACTGCATCAGCATGGCACTCATAAATGCCCAAAGAGGGAATCTCGATTCAGGCTTTGTCTTCTGTGGCGCAAATGTCTGGCGGGTAGACAAGATAGTCTCAGTACAGGAGCTCATAGACGAACTGGTACACGGTTATAGAGAGGCAGCGAAGACAGCAGCAGGGGCTAAATGACCTCCGTCCAGCCATAGATATCTTCTCTTTCTCCGTACTGTACGCCTGTAATCTCATCAAAGAGTCTCTGTGCCAGATTCCCGGTCTTGCCACTATTTATGGCATAGTCTTTATCTCTGTAATAGAGAAGGCCTACTGGTGAGATGACTGCTGCAGTGCCAGTGCCAAAACACTCTTTGAGGGAATGGCCCTCTGCCTTTTTTAAGACCTCATCAATAGCAATCCGCCGTTCTTCTACCTTGAGTCCCCAGTCTCGGGCAAGATGCAGGACTGAATCCCTGGTTATGCCAGGCAATATACTCCCTGTCAGGGCCGGAGTGACCAGGGTATCTTCCAAGAGAAAGAATATATTCATGGTACCCACTTCCTCTATATAGCGACGTTCTGCGGCATCAAGCCATAATACCTGTGTGAAGCCGAGCTCTTTAGCCTCCTTAGAGGCCATGAGACTTGCAGCGTAATTCCCGGCAGTCTTGGCCTCTCCAACACCCCCGGGGACTGCCCTTATATATTTATCTGTTACAAAGATCTTTATGGGGTTAAAGCCCTCGGCATAGTATGCCCCTACCGGACTCATGATTACTGAGAGCATATATTCCCTGGCAGGACGTACTCCCAGAAAGGCCTCGATGGCAAACATGAACGGCCGCACATAGAGAGATGTCCCCCTGGCCTCAGGCACCCACCGCTTATCTACCCGAATAAGTGCCTTTATGGCCTCAAGGAGTTCTTCTTTGTCTACCTGGGGCATGCACATACGCCAGGCAGAGTGATTGAGCCGTTCCATATTATCCCGGGCCCTGAACAGCCTGATCTTGCCATCTTTCCCCCGGTATGCCTTGAGCCCCTCAAATATGGCCTGGCCATAGTGCAGAGATGCTGCGGCAGGATCAAGGGAAAATTTTCCATAGGGTAATATCCTGGGATCGTGCCAGCCTTGACCTTCTGTATAATTTATCAAAAACATATGGTCTGAAAAGTGTGTACCGAATCCCAGACCAGACGAAGATGGGAGTTCTTTACGTTCTGATTCATGCAAAAGCTCTGTTTTAATATCCATAATAATCAGGTATATCCTTTCTCAATTTAATCCACCGATTCCGCAGACTACACGGATTCTCCGTAAGTTCTCAATAAGTTGGGGCATCATTTTTGATAACCGATCATATTCCCCCCGGCCAGCGGTAACTTTTTTCAGGGTTTCAGTGCGGATTAATGGGCAGTGCCCTGATCTTGTGCATCAAGCGATGCTCCTGAAACCCTGAAAAAAGTTACCGCTGGCCGGAGACGCGAACGGTTACGCCAAAACTTATTGAGAAGTTACGATTCTCCAATCACCTAGATGGCAATGTGCTTTTTTTGATCTTTTTCTCTAACCAGGATCTGACATAGATAGTCCTAAAGACATCGGCAGGGCCTATGGTATGTGGAGAATAAGAGAGCCAGCGACCAGTTTTACCATCTGGCCGAAGATTGTCAAAAC
>JALTHV010000210.1 GCA_027004315.1 Deltaproteobacteria bacterium | reverse complement strand
CAAAATTATGCATTCCGAATACAACGAAAATAATAGTTAAGGATGATGCGAAATCTATAGAGTTTAATTCCCCGCAGTTTGCTGCGATAGATATAGATAAGGTGTCAAGGTCAAGCCCCTTGATCCAGTCCTCGTGGACAAACCCCTCAAGCAGGTCCCGGATCAGCTCGGGATGGCTGAATAGCTGCCTGTAGCTGTGATCATAATAATCGGCCATTACAATCTCTTGCCTTACAGTAATTATCTTCTTTTATCTTTAGAGACTCTATAAGCAATTAATGTTCTGAGAGCAACGAAAATCAGGAGAGGCCTCTGCCTTCAATGCACAGCAAGACGAGAGCTACACGCTGCGGAGGGTAAACCTGGAGGATTCCTTTCTGAGGCTTACAGGGAAAACAGATTCGGTTACCAAAATAGGAGCCCTAACTTATTGAGAAGTTGCCAGATGACCTAACGGAGGCAGGTCATATTTTGTAAAGTACCCTCTAGAGGTGATCATCCTGCCCCTGGCTACCCTTGTTCGGGAATTTCCTATAAAAATGATGGACAGCATATCGACAGGAGATTCATCCATCCCGGCAAGTGTGGTGATCTGGACTGCCTCTCCATCCCTTGCCGCATTCCTTACAATCCCTACTGGTGTGTCCCTGTCACGGTGGCTCAGGACTATATCCCGTACACGACTCAGTTGCCAGTCTCTCTTCCTGGACCTCGGATTGTACAGGACTATGACAAAGTCACCCCTGGCTGCAGACTCCACCCTTTCCTGAATCACCTCCCACTGCGTCATCAGGTCACTCAGGCTGATTACTGCAAAGTCATCCATGAGCGGGGCACCCAGGAGGGCAGCGGCGGCACACAGGGCCGGAATACCAGGAATGACCTCTAACTCAATGAGATCCAAAAGGCCGTATTCCGCCAGGAGCTCAAGCACCAGACCCGCCATGCCGTAGACCCCTGCGTCCCCACTGCTGACCAGCGCGGTATCTCTGCCATCAAGGGCCTTTTCTATGGCCAACTGGCATCTCTGGATCTCGCCCTTCATGCCCGTAGAGATGACCTCTTTACCTTCAAGGAATTCAGGGCCAATGAGATCTATATAGGTCTTGTAACCCACAATGACCTCTGATCTCATGAGGACATCCCTAGCCCTTGGTGCCAGGTACTGAGGACTGCCAGGACCAAGGCCGATGACCGTTAGGCCTCCAGGGCCACGGCCAGGGTCACGTTTCGGCCCTTGGTCTTTGGGACCAGGAGCCTGCCTCCTCTGGATTTCAGAATGGCCGTTGCTTCGCATACGCTCGATACTCCCATGTGTTTTTTTACTATATCAGAAGGGTGCGGCACCTCGATAGACCTGATCTCTTCAGGACTCACATATATCAGGGGCACTCCCAGTCTATGGGCGGCCTCTATGAGACCTGCCTCATCTTTCTTGGCATCTATAGTAGTCAGGCACTTCAGGCCCTCTATGGCAATGGAGTTCTCCTCAAGAGTGGCCCTGATCAGGGCCAGGACCTCACGGCTGTCGACCCCACGATTACACCCCACACCTGCAATGAGGCACCTTGGGTGGAGGACAAGCTGACCCGGGGCAGGTCTCTTGTCTCTCCATGTCACCCAGGCACCAGGACGGCCCCTGATCCAGCCCCCCTCTTCCCTGATCCACTCTACAGATATCCCTGCAACCTGCCGATCTCTCAGGCCCAGCCGGTCTTCAGGATCAAATACCTGCACAGGCTCCCCTGCAAGGATGGCCATGTTGACTGCCTTTACTGCCTCCAGGTTGGCAATAACAAGGCCCTTGTCTCTGCATAAGAGGTCTATAGAAGGGAGGCCTGCCGTATCGGTGGCCGTGGTGATGACTGCATCTCCGCCAGTCAGCCGGGCTACCTCTCGAGCCAGGTCATTGGCACCACCCAGGTGCCCTGAGAGGAGGCTCACGACATGCCTCCCTTTTTGGTCGAGGACGACTACGGCCGGATCTCTCCCTTTAGATTCCAGGTGAGATGCAATGGTCCTGACGACAATACCCGCCGCGGCGATAAAGATTTGCCTGTGATACAGAGAGAAATTCTCTGCCACGGCGTCTCTCAGACGATCAAAGGGACAGGCCCCATAGGAACCTGCAAGGCGGGCTGGCAGAAAGAGATCTCCATCCAGTTGATCGGCAAGATATCTACCCAGCCTGGCCCCTTCTGCTATCAAGGCATATATGGCTGTCTCCTTCATCTCCTGAAGCTGTGGGTAAATTGCGGGCTGTAGAGCCTGGACGATATGGCCTTGTCTCTCTGGCCAGGAAGGACCAGGAAGACTGCCTGCCTCTGTATGCCTGCCTGCCTCACGGCCTCAGGAAGTGTCGAGATCTGTGTGACAAAGATCACCTCATCAGGCCACCCTACCCTATAGGCCACGACCACTGGGGTCTCTCCGGGATACCCGCCTGCAAGGAGCTCCCTGGCCACACCCTCTGGATCTGAGGCAGATAGATAGATGGCCAGAGAGGTCTGGTGCCTGGCAAGGTCCTGGAGTCGTTCGCGGTCAGGCACAAGAGTACGCCCTGATATCCTGGTCAGGATGAGGGTCTGGGCCCTCTCAGGTAGGGTAAAAGAGACCCTCGCGGCCGCTGCGGCCGCAAATGCCGCAGTGACTCCGGGTACTATATCATAGCTGATGCCATCACGGTCAAGAAGGGCCATCTGTTCCCTGATTGCGCCATAGAGCGAAGGATCTCCTGTGTGCACGCGGGCCACAGTGCCACCACGACGCACCACATCCAGGATCAAGGCATGGGTCTCATCAAGGGTCATAGAGGAAGAATCAAAGACCTCTGCGTCTTTTCTGGCACAGATCACCACCTCCCTTTGTATCAGGGAACCTGCATAGAGGACAAGATCTGCCTCCTCTATGCGCCTTTTCCCCTTGATAGTCATCAGCTCCGGGTCTCCGGGACCCGCCCCTACAAAACAGACCTGCGATCTCTTCTCCATATCTATTTATCCGAAAATACATTTC
>JALTHV010000209.1 GCA_027004315.1 Deltaproteobacteria bacterium | reverse complement strand
ACCGCTGGCCGGGGGGAATATGATCGGTTACCAAAAATGATGCCCCAACTTATTGAGAAGTTACAAAATCCTGGGATAACCTATGATAATATAGGCCAGTAATCCCTCTGGATATCTATTACCTTTTTTGTTATCCTGGAACTAGGTCCGGAATTATCCAACCTTGAGAGAGTATCTCTGTCCAGGATACTCATTCCCTTGCATTCACATAAGACAGCAAAGACACCATCCCTGAGTCCCGTGAGGTTATAGCCCCCTTCAAGGCAGAAGAGTATCCGTCCACCGCAGCAGGACTCCGCCAGTTCGAGTAAGATCCTTGCCATATAGGCAAAACCCTTGAGAGTAACGTCCATGCCTCCCAGGGGATCATACTGATAGATATCAAAGCCGGCTGAGACAAGTATGAAGTCAGGAGAAAAGGATTCCCCTATAGGTTTCACCAGGCGGTTATAGATGGCGGCAAAGTCCTCGTCCCCGGCACCAGGGCTCAAGGGCACATTTACCGTAAAGCCCCGTCCCTTGTCTTCACCTATCTGATCTACACCGCCACTTCCTGGATAGTAGGGAAATTGGTGACTAGAAAAGTATAATACGTCAGGATCTCTGTAGAAACTGTGCTGGGTACCGTTTCCATGGTGGAGGTCCCAGTCTACAATCATGACCCGTTTACAGCCAAGGACCCGCTTCGCATAGCAGGCGCCAAGGGCCACATTATTAAAGATACAAAAGCCCATGGCATGATCTGCCTCTGCATGGTGCCCTGGAGGACGTACCAAGGCAAAGCCATTTCGCGCTTCAGTCCCTGCTATCAGGTCCATGGCGGCAAATACTCCACCTACAGCCAGACGGGCTACCTCCCATGAATTTTTATTGGCAGATGTGTCTGGATCCAGGCGGGAAAAGTCTCTGCCGGCAGTCCTGGCTATCCTTTCTATATAGTCGCCAGTATGATTCCACAAGAGTTCATCCCTGCTGGCTGGCCTGGGGGCAACAGTCCTGAAAAGGGCCTTGACCTCTTTCCGATCCAGGTATTCATAGATGACCTCCAGGCGCCTGGGTGATTCCGGATGACCAGGGCCCTGGTCATGGTCAAGATACCTGGGATCTCTGACTACTGCTGTGGTGATCATTATCTCTCCCTATTAAGGCATTAGGGTGAGACGCCTTAGGGCCTCTTGATATCTCTCTTGGGTCTTTTCCACGATCTCTGCCGGGATCTCTGGTCCAGGTGGTCTTTTGTCCCAGGAGATGGATTCCAAATAGTCTCTCACAAACTGTTTGTCAAAGCTCGGCTGAGGCCTTCCAGGGCTATAGGCCTCAGCAGGCCAAAAGCGCGAGGAATCAGGAGTAAGGACCTCATCTATGAGGAGGAGCTCCCCGTCCGACATCCCAAGCTCAAATTTGGTGTCGGCAATAATTACCCCCCTCTTTCTTGCATAGTCTGCGGCCCTCTTGTAAAGCCTTAAGCTGATATCCCTGGCCTTCTCTGCGAGCCCTCTGCCTATCAGCCCCTGGGCCTCTTCAAGCCCTATATTCCTGTCATGATGGCCGATCTCGGCCTTGGTAGAGGGTGTGAATATAGGCGCTGGAAGCTCCTGGGACTCAGAAATCCCATCAGGCAATTTGATACCACATACAGAACCCGTACGGAGGTAATCTTTCCAGCCAGAGCCAGTGATATAACCCCTGACTATACACTCAATCGGCAAGGGCCTTGCCTTTCTGACCAACATGCTGCGTCCCTCAAGCACCTCTGAAAACGGCCTCAATTCTTCTGGAAATCGTGTTACATCTGTCTGGACTACGTGATTTGGCACCAGGTCTTTTAACTTCTCAAACCAGAACAGAGACATCTGAGTGAGGATACGGCCCTTTCCTGGTATGGGGGTGGGAAGTACCACATCAAAGGCAGAGATACGGTCTGTTGCCACAATCAGCAGGCAGTCTCTTATTTCATAGACATCTCTCACCTTTCCCCTGTTAAAGAGCTTGAGCCCTGAAAATCTTGTCTTGAATATAGGCATAGGTTTATCCCCAAAATATAAATATTAATCAGTATAGACTTTCTCTCTCGTTACAAGGCATTGCCTCGTAACGCAATCTTAGTGGCTCTACCACTAAACGGTATTTTCACGTATCCAGAGTTACCAGCCTCCGCTCGCTCCTCCACCGCCAAAACCCCCGCCAAAACCCCCAAAGCCGCCACCAAAGCCATCTCCAAAGCCGCCATCACTTCTATCATAAAACCCTCCGCCCCAATAGCCAAATCCAGACAACAGTCTCAAGATAACAAACACTATAGCAGACAATAAAAAAGGCAATAAAAATAATCCCCTTACGACCCGATGCGCCTCCAGTGTCTGTGGAGGTGAGGCCGCTCTGACTTGAGGTTTAAGGGGAACAAAGGATGGACTGGTGGCCTTCATGATGGCGTCAAGGCCCTGGTTAATACCCTCAAAAAACTGCCCTTTTCTGAAGGAAGGTGCAATTTTGTGCCTGATGATTGATCCTGCCAGGCCGTCGGGCAGTACGGCCTCTAACCCGTAACCTACTTCTATGCGCAATTTTCTATCCATCTTGACAATAAGCAGGATCACACCGTTATCTTTACCCTTGTGACCTATGCGCCACTTATCGGCCAGCCTGATAGAGTAATCTTCAAGATTATCACCCTTTAGTGAAGGAATAAGGAGGACGGCTATCTGATTGGTAGTCTGTCTCTCAAAATCTGTCAATTTTTGATCGAGGTAAGAGATCTCAGCAGGAGAAAGGGTATTGGTGAGGTCTGTGACAGGCCCTTGGGGATGATCCGGGACTTCAAGGGCACATACACCATGGACGCATATACATAAAAGGAACAGACACAGAATAATTGCCTTATTAAGTATTTTCATGATGATTACAGTACCACATATAATGATGCCCTCGCAAAGAGTCTTTTTTTCACCCAAAGGTGCAAGGCTCTCAAAGGCAATCTATTGTTATTAAAGAAAAAACTTTGCGTCTTGGCGCATTTGCGTGATATTTTTG
>JALTHV010000208.1 GCA_027004315.1 Deltaproteobacteria bacterium | reverse complement strand
ACTTGCACGGGGTCCCCGGCGCCCGGTGGGCACCAAGTCTGAGTAATATCTGACCAAAATAGGGGCTTCCTATGTCCACCATGTAGACCTTTTGACCTGCCGAGTCTTCCATGCTGGTTATTGAATCCCCCCTGGGTCTCAAGAAGGTCATCTTGAACATCTGCCCCAGCAGCCCCCGATAAAATTCCAGCTCTTTTGGGTCATATATAGGACTGTTGGGATAGGTCTTGGCGGTCAGAAAGATAAAGTCATCTATGACCCTTCCATCCGGTCGGGCAATCCACTTTTGCATATCAGTAGGATTTTGATAGGCACTTGTGAGAAAGGATGCCATGCCATCAAAGGCGGCATATGTCTGAAACAGCAGGGGATGGACCATCATGACTCCATTGGGGTCTTTAGGATCCATGTTGACTGCCATAGTCATCATGGGATTCTCCATCTCCAAGAGGGAGTCATTAAATGGATATCCTGGCCTGACCAGAAATTTCTGGATATCTTTTACCTTGTCTGCCGTGCCTATCTCTATTGCAAACCGCTCTCCAGGGCCAGGCCTATGGACAATAAATGGGGGCAGCCTGGCAGGCAAGAGACTCACTGCCTCTTTGGGAAATATGGCATAGAGACTGGACACTATAGCCCCTTCCAGAGAAAGCCTTACACTCTTTGCGATGTCCTTTAGCCTGTTCACCTCACTGTGAGAGAGGCCATTGAAAAAGAGCTCTACCAGGGCCTCAGGATTTATTATATCTATATGGATCAGATCGCCATCGCTCCAAAAGCCTATCTTCCAGGGCAGTGCCATTGCATACCTCAGGCCCTCGTCCAGGAAATAGGGGTCATAGAGGGAATTTTTTAGCTCTAAGACCGCACTTCCCCCTGAGTCAGGCATCATGAGCGGCATTGCAGTGAGCCTGGATGCAATATCTCTGGCAGATGCCCGATCTTTAAGGACTACAGAATATATGGCCTCAAATATGGGCTCGACTATGGGGTTGGGTGCACCTGAGATCACCTGCCATTCATCAGAAAAGTTGGCCTCTATTACTGCAGCCATAAGCATGGATACCATAAGTGGCCTGAGCTCAATGGGAACAATCATCTGGTCTGCAAATGGTGTCTGGGCCATGAGTCCCATGAGCTGTGCATTAAATTGCCTCTTAGGCATACTGACTATGGCTACCTGTTCATACACAGGTGTCTTTTCCCAGGGATAGCTGCCATTGTGGCTGCTGTGGCTTATGTCAAGGGCAAAGGAGACTGTGCTAAAAAAAAGGGTGAAAAAGAGAAGAAAAGAGGTAATAGTCTTCATCTGTGCCTCCCTACCAGACATATGTAATGGCCAGTGCTGAGGTAGTCCCCTTAGAGGTATTTTCACCATAGATTGAAGGCGTACACTCCAGCTCTACCCCGAATTTTTTAGTGACCTGATAGCCTATAGTGATATCCAGTTTCAAGAGGTTGTATTCCGGGGCAATAGTGGGGTTACTGACGTAATTGAGCCTATTTAGTCTTGAAGACCTGCTTCCAGAAGAAGTGGCATGCGGCGGATTGGCGCCGGTCTTGAGCAGACCGGTGAGGTCAAGGCCAGGATTCTGTGGGGGGCGGGGCCTTGAAGGCCTCTCGATATCCGCATTCCCCATGCCCCAGATGCCGTCTAACTTCAACCTGCCATAGAACCTCCTGGTAAAGTTCATGCCGAATTCGGCCAGATATCTCACCTCGTCTGCAGGTGCATTAGTACGGACACGATATCCCAGCTCCAGACCGCAATAACCAGGAAATGGCCAGAGAGACTTCCCCATGAGGAGTCTTACCTCATAGTCATTCTGGCGATTTCCTATCTCAGGATTTTCATCCTCATATAACCTGCCATACTTGACGAGCCCCTGGATGCTCAAGACCACTGGGCCATCATAGAGTTTATATCTCAGCCCTAGTTCGGCATCACCAGGCCCACGGCTCCGGTTGTGGACATATCTGTCGTGATAGCTCAACCATTTGTAATAGACAGAAGAGATAAAGGTCAGCCTATTGGTAATGCCAAATTCTTCATACCAATTGATATTGTGGTCATAGAAACGACCATCCAGAGGCATGGAGTGGGTACTGCTCCCCTTGCCATAGACGCGATCACTATAATAACAGTTAAAGACCAGGCGATTATACATATGCCCTTTTTTCATGGTCCAGGCCCCGGCCAGGACCTGAGCAGGGGACAGCAGGATGAGAACTGAGGTCAGGCAGAGGACTCTGGAGAAGGGCATTTCATTTTTTCCTTATCTAACCGGCATTTTTCTATTCATAAGCAATAGAGAACTATTCCTATAGAATTTTGGTAAATTTAAATAGCAATAAACCAATAAGTCAAATTGAATTTTTCAATAGATTTGTCTTTAATGATAGGGAAAAATTATTTTAATTGATCTTCTATTTCACATCCTCCCTGGCCAGGGGACGTAGACGCTTACAACAGGAGGGAGTCTGAACAGTTACTTATGTAACTGTTCACATCCCCCGGCCAGCAGTAGCCTTTTGAAGGGTTTCAGGAGCATCGCTTGATGCCACAAGATCGGGGCACTCTGCGATTAATCCGCACTGAAACCCTTCAAAATCCTACTGCTGGCCAGGGACTTGGACGGTTCTAACAGGAGGGGGGTGTGAACGGTTACGTTACTATTATCTATTTCTCAACAATTTTACTATCTCGGATGATAAAACTGGACCTATAAGCCCCGACGTAAACGCCAATAGGCCCAAGACAGGTATGAAATCTAGAGGTGGCCAAACTGAAAAGTAGAGACCAATAGCAAGGTAGGTTACTACAAGGCATGAGAGGTTTGCTAGGCCTCCGCCTAATAGTCTTAGCCTCCCACGAAAGGTCTCTATGCAGAGCCCTAAAACACCAAAAGCTATTACACCGTAAACACTGAAGTAGGAAGGTATCTCTATGTTGTACCAGGGGCCGGATAAGAGCAAGAGCGATATGGTTATCAAGGCCGTTACGAGTCCAGAGCCCCTCTTATTTATTAAATCCCTGCTTAGACAGACCCAA
>JALTHV010000207.1 GCA_027004315.1 Deltaproteobacteria bacterium | reverse complement strand
GTCCTTTCCTGCAAGGCGGGCCACCTTCTTCAGGGTGACTCTGGCACTATGAAAATACATGCCCAGGTGAATCAAGGGAAATAGATCTGCCGGATGCCGCAGTAGTCTCCTTAAAAGCCGTAACAGGCATACCTGGCCATGTTCATCGACTGCAAGGAGACCACTCAGGGGAATAGACATATCTGAAGGGTCGGCAACAGCACGAATGGCCATGAATGGTACCCCTGCCTGGCAAGCCACCCTGGCCACGGCAGCGCTCTCCATATCCACAGCGACTGCACCGTATCGACGCGAAAAAGCTAATTTATCATCAAAATCAGTTAGGACAGATGGACTCTCGATCAATGGGTCTGTGTGGAGGTCAACATGCCCCTTCAGGCAGGCATAGAGGCATCTATGCCAGTCAGCATCTGTGTAAAAAAGAGATTGATCAGCTGCAATAACGGTCTTTGGCAGTATCAGGTCCCCTGGAGAGACCCTAGGATGAAGACCTCCTGCACAACCCCAGCTCAGCAGGGCGCTGACTCCCTTCCCCAATAAGGCCTTAGCCGCCAGACGTGCCCGCCCTGACCCGATGCCGGAAAGCCTTACGAGTATCCCCTCGGGTAGATAGATAAAATTTTCTGTTATCCTCCGCCCTCTGGCCAGACACTTGGCCTCGGCCTTCAGCGCCACTTCGACGCCAAGGAGTGTCAAGTCTTTCCTCTGGCTAAGAGATTGCGATAGCGCGCCAGGGCCCATAGGGGAAAATATTTGTCATAACCGTGGTATTTCAGATAAAACACACGTGGAAAGCCAGGCGCAGTAAACTCTTTGTCCTTCCACAGGCCGTCCTCTCGTTGTCGGTCTATCAGCCATTCTGCGCCCCTGCGTACCTCAGATGATTTCCATTCCCCAGCGGCCATAAGACCGAGCATGGCCCAGGCAGTCTGGAATGAGGTGCTCTTGCAACCCTTCCCCGCCAGGCTTGGATCGCTATAAGTATGACAGGTCTCACCCCAACCACCATCTGGCTGCTGCACCTCTTTCAACCACGCCACAGCACGTTGGATGTGAGGTTCATCCGGGCGGTCACCACCTGCCTCCAGGGCGACCAGGACCGACCAGGTACCGTAGATGTAGTTGGTCCCCCAACGCCCAAACCAGGAACCGTTTGGCTCTTGTTCCCTGCGCAGAAAATCCAGACAGGCCGACAGCACCTTACGCTCCTCCGGAGCAGACAAGGCCAGCAAGGTGGCACAACGACCGCTTACATCACTGGTTGGTGGGTCCAGAAGGGCCTTATGATCAGCAAAAGGGATTTCATTGAGGTAATAATAGGTATTATTGACCTCATAGGAGGCAAATCCACCATTTTTTGACTGCATGCCAGAAATCCATTCAACGGCACGACGCACTGACTCCTGATAGCGTTTCTCCCCTGTCATATAGAGGGCCCAGGCAACCGCAGCGCTATCATCGAGATCAGGATAATATGGGTTGTTGAATTCAAATGCCCAGCCTCCGCCTCGAAGTCCGGGACGGTCCCTGCTCCAGTCACCCGGTTCATCTAAGACCTGTTTCCCTTTGAGCCAGTCCATGGCAGATAAGATCTTATCTGTAGGTACATTGTTGGCTGCCTCCAACAATGCCATGCCGGCCAGGCAGGTATCCCATACAGGCGATAGACATGGCTGGCAATAAGCGGATTCTTCACCAATAACCAGTAAATTTTTCAACGCCTGCCTGGCATCTACACAGTAAGGGTGATCCTTGGGATATCCCAGACAGATCAAGGCCTCTAGGGCATTAACCATGGCCGGGAAGATGGCACCAAGGCCATCTGTGCCATTTAGCCGTTTGATGATCCACTCTTCGGCCCTCTTTAAGGCATACTGGCGCAGCCGATCCGGGATAACAGGTTCGATAAAGCGCCCCACCTTATCGAGCCCGCAAAATATTCGATTTATGGGAGAGGAAATGGGAAAGTATCTTTTTTCCTGTTCCGGAGGAGTAATGAAAAGCTCCTGGATATGGACCCGTTTTGGATTTTTGGCCCGTGCCTTCAAGGTACATAAGATAAAAAGCGGAATCATCACCGTGCGAGACCAGTAGGAGACCTTGCTGAGATGAAAGGGAAACCACTGCGGCAAGAGGACAATCTCTACGGGTATAAAAGGCACGGCACGCCAGGGAACCTCTCCAAACAGGGCCAGGGTTATGCGTGTAAATACATTGGCACAGGCTGCACCACCATGCTCCAGTATGGCCTTCCTTGCCCTCAGCATGTGGGGGGCATCAGGGCTGTCACCAGCCAGCTTCAAGGCAAAATAGGCCTTTACGGAACAACTGATATCAAAGTCACCGCCATAAAAAAGTGGCCAGCCGCCATGATCACACTGATGAGCACGGAGATAGACGGCGATTTTTTTCTCAAGTTCCTCATCAATCTCGTCCAAAAAATGCGTCATGATGATGTATTCGGCTGGTATGGTGCAGTCTGCTTCCAACTCAAAACACCAGTAACCATCAGGATGCTGGAGAGCAAGCAGGGCATCCTGGGCCTTGATAATAGCACAGTGAAGTCTTTTCTCTAAACTAGATCCAGAAGGACTACACTGTAGTGATCTATCTTGAGCGCATACTGATGAGTACTTCTGTCTGGGATTCATCTCTCTAGATCCACTATTTTTTGAGAGAAAATAACAAGTGTATTCCAAGGATGCAACAGGGAGGGAAAGAAGTTGGGAGGCTCCAGATAAAGAGCTATACCCAATCCTGAGCTAATCGAGCAGAAAATAGAAAAATAGAATCCTAGCTCGCATAATCAGAGATCTTCTTATTTAATTTGTCAAAGAAGGCCTTAATACTATTTTTCTTGAGAAATGTCGTATAATCTGCCCGCTTCAGAGATAAATCACTGACACCGTCGGCAATAACATTCACAACCCGCCACTCCATTCCTTTTTTAAATAGAATATAGTCCAGCTCAACTTCCTTGCCATCAGACTTGATAAGTTGAGTCTTTACCAAGGCCCGGCCACGACGGGACCTGTCTGTAGCAAGGATCTTAAATCGTTCACCAGAATAATTATCAAAGCGGCTTGCATATGTAGCGATACTCAAGCGGGTAAAGGTCTCTACAAACTTGGCCTTTTCCTCATCAGTGAAGGTGCTCCAATATCTTCCCACCACCACTCTGGCAATAAGAGGGAGATCAAACGTCTTTCTTATTACAGGAGCAAATTGATTGTATCGGCCATTGTATCCAAGTACCTTAGCCCTTTTCATAACAGACAGAAGTGTACTGTTAAAGTTCTCAATTAACTGGGTCGGATTATTATCAGACGCGAGTACAGGTGGTAAATTCAGAAAAGTAAGTAACAGTACTCCTATTATAGCAAACCGAACAGACTTCATATTATCTCCTTTTTTATCGGCAGAGATCTATTGAAGTTCGTGAAAGAGAAACCTACAGAGCAGACCCCCTGCATCCCTAGTAAAATCGGGAGTCACTCAGTCCAGGCCCGGCAAAAGAGAAACATCCCCCAAAGACATGTCGTCAATCTCTCCTGTCATAAACCTTTATATTTTCAGGCAGCCGCCGACCCTTCCAGGATTTCAATTACAAGCAAACCTACAGAGATCTAGCGACTGCCTGATGGAGGCAAAATGCCCCCTGACTGGCAACAGACTTATACTACATGCCAAGCCTTTTGACATTGATTGCATGAGGTCCCTTGGGACTCTGTTCTATTTCAAAGGTTACTTTTTCTCCCTCCTGTAGTGTACGAAATCCTTCACCTTCAATAGCACTATAGTGTACAAAGACATCACCTTCATTGTCTGTCTCAAGAAAACCATAGCCTTTTTTGTCATTGAACCACTTTACACGACCTTCCATCATAGTGATATTCTCCTTTTCTTTTTACTCATACTACTCATCAGGTGTTACTTTGAGACTACTCATGAAACCGCATCACTTAGATGAAAGCTCGATTTCAACCGGGCCCCAAAATACCGACCCTCAGTTTCGTACTATAATCCCAACTAGTCTAAAGAGATTTAATCTTCTTTACCTCAAATTAAAACAGAAATAAAGCCCCTGACACGAAAATTCCGTGCCTTATATCCCAAAAAAATCATCTGGTTTTATTCCCCTTTCATGGAGTAACCGTTCACGTCCCCTCTTGTTGCAACCATCTACGTCCCCGGCCAAGGGTAGCATTTTGAAGGGGTTCAGTGCGAATTAATAGGCAGAGTGCCTTGATCTTGTGCATCAAGCTGTTCCTAAAATCCTTCAAAAGGTGCTTTCTCCCCAACATGCCCTCGCTCCTTGTTTTTCTGAAGTTAGTATACAATTATACCTATAATTATTCAGCAACCACAAGCACTTGGCCTGGATAAATCTTGCTCCTATTATCTAAATTATTGATGCGGAGCAGCCTTGAAAGAGACATCTTGTATTTCTTGGCTATATATGAAGGGCTATCCCCGGCCTTTACATGATATATTGCACCTTTTCTGGGTTTGACGGGAGATTTATCCGGCGTTATTTTTAGTAGTTGGCCTACATGGAGATAAGTCGATGAAAGGCTATTGAGCCTGCAGATTTCTCTTGTTGTTGTATTGAATTTTCTGGCAATAAACCATAGGGAATCCCCCTCTCTTACAAGGTATTTCCCATTGTGAAGTCCATTAAGGTGCCTTGCGATCCGCCTTCTTGAGAATCTCCTTCCAGCCAGGGGAATCTTCAGCCTCTGCCCAACCCGTATGAGACTCTTTCTATGGATCCTATTCATCTGCATTATACCACGGATACTTGAGTGATATCTGGAGGCCAGAAGCGATAAGGTCTCTCCTCTTCTCACCCTGTGACATAGATAGCTCTTTTTAGGCGGAGACCATTCTGGAATATCTGCAATCTCGGCAAGCAGGATCTTACCTTTTCCCTGTGGGACCTTGAGGGCATATGGGGAATCCGGGGTAACTCTATAGCGAAGTTCCGGATTCAAGGCAGTGAGAGTCTTAAAGGAGACACGCAACTTATTGGCCACTGTCTTCAAAGAAACTTGTTTGTCAATAGTTACGCTATCATATGGAATCGGCTTATCTGGAGTCCCAAGGTCCATGCCGTACTTTTTCGGATTTTTTATAATGTGTAGCGTGGCCAGAAATTTGGGGACATAAGAGGCAGTCTCTCTTGGAAGTTTTTCATAGAGGTCCCAAAAATTATCGAGATAATCAATCTTTTGACCACGAATTATCCGAAGTACAGTCACTTCACCGCAATTATAGGCCGCAAGGACAGTGGACCAATCCCCAAATATATGATGTAACTCATTTAGGTATGAAATGGCTGCGGCCGTAGATTTTGCCGGATCCAGTCTTTCATCAATCCACATATCCCTATTCAGCCCAAATTTATAGCCAGTAGAAGGAATAAACTGCCAGAGCCCAAGTGCACGGGCACGGGATAAGGCCCTTACCTTGAATCCACTTTCGATAAGAGGCAACCATGAGAGTTCTTCCGGCATACCTGCCTTTTTCAGTGCCTTTACTATCTCTCCCCTATATCTCCCAGAGCGTCTATAAGACTCTATAAAAAATTTACGTCTCTGTCCCTGAAAAGACCGGATCTCTCTCTCTACATACTTGTTCATGGTCAATGGGATGGCCTTATGATCTCCAATCACAGCAGTATATCGCGAGGCATGGATCTCCAGGACCCGCTTGGATATCATGAACCTCAGGTCTTCCTTTTGTTGTATAATCTCTGGATTATAGTCATTTTTTACCTTCAGAATAGACCCATAGGCCTGATCCAGGGCATCAGTAGCCTTATTCAGGTAACCCTCGGCCCAAAATTTCTGAGAGGCCTTGTAATCGTCCAAGGCACTATCTAAAAAGGCTTGGTCTCTATCCAGTTTTTTGTCTCTGGTCTTACTGAAATCCTGGGAATTCTCTAAAAGTGTCCCTGTATCTCTTGTCATGTTTTCAATATCGTCTTCTCCTGGCAAAGAGACACAATCTGAAGATTCTCTACCAGACTTCAGAGAAGTTTCCCCCTCGGAAGAGGAATTGGCAGAAAACTCCCTGTGATTGACGTGTGTAATCTTTTCAGGGAAAGAATTGACAGAAGATTCTATTTGGTTGATATGCCTGGCCCTAGGCAGGGAACAGCCAAAAAGGAAACACAACAGGAACAGAGGGACCAGCCCCCTTATGCAGGAAAGTTTCGTGGATTTTATGTTGTTAGATACACTGCCTATGACCTGGCTTGTCGCTATTATATCTCGATCTATCATAAAATAATGTCTTTAATCTCTCTAAAGTTAAGGGTTCAAGACTAACTTGATGCCATCTAAAAAGGCAATAAACCTCTGTATGCAACCAAATCCCTGCAAAAATTAAGCCTACAACAGGCTATGCCACAATCCAGAATGCCCCCTTTGTCAGGCTATGTAATAGCTTGCTGGATACACTTCCAGGGAATACGGCCTCCCATCCTCCAATCCCTCGACGGCCAGCAACCAGTGTCCCATATTCGCCCTGTTCATATTCTGCGAGGATACCCCGAGTTACACCTACGCCCTTTTTGATCTTGATATCGATGGATTTGGGGTTATAGTCAGCATCTCTAAATATATGGTGGACCCTGGATAGCACCTTTTCCATCTCTTTCTCAGAATGGGTGGCTATTAAGGATTCGATATCTTCAAAGGAACTCGAGACCTCACTCGATAAAAAAAAATGAAACTTTGGAACAACATGTAGGATAGTAATCTCTATATCTTCTATGTCGGCCAATGCAAAACTTGCATGATCCACTGCCCGCATACTGGATTCGCTGTTATCAAGCGCAATCAATACGCGCTTTGATGGAAAGGGATCACCAATTATCCAGATTGGGATATCCTTAAGACGTTGGATCAGCTCATAGGAAACGCTCCCGATAAAATAGGAGGCCATACGTCCCAGGCCACGCCTACCTACTACCAATGCATCATATTGACCCTGCTCAGCTTCAAGTAGTATGCTTTGGGCAACACCTTGACTCTGCACAAATGCCTTCGTGTGAATGCGGTCATCTGGAAATCCGTTATGCCTGAGAACGGCCCTGCCACTTTCCAGGACATTGGCACAGTCCCGTTGCCTCTGGATATCGATATCCTTAAGATGCTGAAGGCGGTTTTTTTCTACCTGGAAGCCGTCACTTCCCTGGGACAAAAAGGATGGCAGAGGCCTTGCTATACTTATAAGTGTCACATCGACATCCGGGATCCCTTGATATATCCCAGCTATATACTTCAAGGATCTGCGTGCACTATATGAACCGTCTGTAGCTACCAGCAGGTGTCTATTCATGGTAATTACCGGCCAAGACCAGAACAGGTCTATTCTTTATAGTCTGTTTGCAAAACCCTATTTTTTGCTCAATGGATGTGTTACTCGTAGATGAAAATACCTATATACCCAAAATTCTCGATGCAGGCCTTGAGACCTCTCTAAAAGGCGTATAACATTTTTGGCGGCCTAAAGCTAGTGCCTATCTTAATCTCAATGGTCGGATCTTAGATCATGGACCTATATCTTAAGAAAAAACGGATCGGAGAGCCCTTTTCTCTTAGCTATCTGATGTCAGTTTTTATGATACTGTTACTCTTTAGCGTAGTAGCAATAATCAGTGCGGTAGGCACTTACCGTATATCTGTAGAAGGGTCAAAAAATCTACTTGAGACCAGGGCAGTAGATATAGCAGTAAATCTGGGCCTTGCTATAGAGAAAATCGGCATCAGGAATGAGCTATTATCCGAGCTTGTAGAGAGTGATAAATGGGATGACCTTGCCTATCTGGTACTTTATGACCGGAACGGTACTGTACTGCTTCATTCTAATCCACTCCTGGTAGGGCGATGCCAGAGGGATTCTTATATAGAAAGGGTAATATCAAAGGAGAGACCGGAGACCCATTTTTTGAAACTGGCGACCGGGGAAAGGGTCTTTGTCTTGGATTTCCCATTGCACCTTCGCATTCCTAAACACAATGATATCAACCGCAAGGATAATATGGCCCTGGGATACCCTCGTGCGTCTAAGGCAATTAGACCTGCTGCCAGCAATAAAGTATACTGCCTGAGGGTCTCCCTTCACCCGTATCCGGCCGAGGCAATCCTCAGAAAGGCCAACCTGCAACTCGTATCAATAGGCCTTTCTCTCCTCACGTTGTGGGTACTTATCTTCTTCCTATTCAGGGCATGGCGCAAAAATTATCATCTGGAGGCCAAATTGCGTGAACAGGAACGCATGGCTGCCTTAGGTGAAATGGCTGCAGTATTGGCCCATGAGATACGAAATCCCCTAAGCAGCATAAAGGGCTTTGCCCAGATTCATTTAGAGGGAACAATAGATCCTGATCTAGAAAGAGACCTCTCTATTATTGTAGAGGAATCCATGAGGCTTGAACGTCTGACCAGTAACCTGCTTACCTATGCCAGACCTACCGAGCTCAACGAAGAAAGATTTGATATAAAGAGGTTTTGTCAGGAGCTGGAAAGGAGTATTGTCCCTTTAACAGGGCAAGTGAAGTTTCATATCTCGTGCGAGGGATCACAGTTATGTCTTGACAGAGAAAAGCTCAAGCAGGTGGCCTTCAATCTGGTCCAAAATGCCCTTGACGCAGTCAAGGATGCTGAGGGGGGTGAGGTCTGGGTCAGGGCTAAATCCAGTGAGACGCAACTGGTGCTTACAGTAGAGGATAATGGCCCTGGGCTGGCCTTAGAGATAAAGGATCAAATCTTTGAGCCCTTTGTTACTTCTAAGGCAAAGGGTACTGGATTGGGACTTGCTATAGTGCATCGTCTGATAGAGGCCATGGGAGGCAAGATAGATCTCAGGGACCGTGAGGATGGCGGTATAGTTGTAAGGGTTATACTCCCATTGGCTCAGTCCCAAATGGACTCAAAACAAGAGTTATATGGGCTTTGATTAGAGATAAAAATACCAAAACAGTCTATGTCTGCCAGTCATGTGGCCAGACCTCGCCCAAGTGGCTTGGCCGCTGTCCTGGGTGTGGAAACTGGGGTA
>JALTHV010000206.1 GCA_027004315.1 Deltaproteobacteria bacterium | reverse complement strand
GGAAAAAGCTCTATCCAGATTTGATTGATAAAGGGGTAGGCAAATCAGACGTAGTTTCTCAATAAGCCATGGTAACTCCCATTTCCCTGGATAGACAAAATGAGGTATGAAAATGCACCTCTGGGGATACCTTCTGAAGAGCGGGCCTATCAGGAAGAGGTGCTGCCTGCGCATAACCTGGCGCACTATACCAGGCTGCAAAATCGAATAAACCCTTCCATGATTTCGGTTGTGCCTCTGGCGGGGGGTTCCCTAAAGAATAAGTAGAAGAGGTAGGAATAGATAAAAGTGGGATAACCGGGACCTCTCAAAATCGTAAAAGTTGGTGTCCCCTAACTTCGTAAAACTTGGTGTCCTTTGACACATGCACACTTGTTTCTATGCATTGGTGTAATACGAGTAGAATTTTCAGGAAAGGAGAAAGAGACTGAAACGGTACTGGTAATCCGGGAAATTGGGAATGCGATGAATGCCAGGGAGGCTATCAGCGAGGCTCAGCCTTCGGTATTGGTCTTGCTTGATTGGCTCTATAGGCCTTATCTGTGGCAAGTTTCTCCTTCTGCCATCTCCGACGACGTGCCTTCTGACATTCTGGACGAGAGCAATACCGTTGATTAGGTGGGGAGCATATGTCATACCCCCCTAAAACTGTTGGACATGGTTCAAATGACTTTCCACAAAAAATACAGATCCGGCTCATGATGTCTCCTCCCAGAAATGAAATTACTGGAGGTCCACAAACCGGGCTATGCTGGAAAAATCAAAATAAGAAATCAGAGGTGGTCAATTCCTGTGAGCGGTGAAGCCCTCGATAGTGATCACCTTCAAACTAGAATATGGAGAAAGGAGAAGCAGACAACGGCGAGCAGCCCAGAAATAATGGAACTGATTACCATTACGGCTATAGTAGCTACATCAGGGTCGAAGATGTTACTGGTCTGCGTCCAGGTCATTTGGCACCTTCTTTCCTGGCTGCCTGGCCATCTTCCCGCAGCATCACCAGATCGTCATCCAGGCCGTGGCGCAGGATGTTCAAGGGAGGAGAGACGAAATGTGAAAATGCTTGGGCTGTTGAGCAGATCCTTGATCGCGGCGGAACCGTTCATGCGCGCGTACAGAGATGCCTCCACCAGCCAGGCAATGAGCTTGGGATCTTGAATCGAGTATTGATTCCCTTGGGCATAGACGCCTTTGTCTTGGGTCTCGTTCAAAATACCCCAGTCGATGAATGAACGCAGAACTCGCCGAGCAGTTCGCGATGCGGTTTCACGTTCTCCGCATTGTTCCTTGATGCGCCTCTGGACGTATGCTGCCGTTTGCCGGCATATACAGGACCTCTCTTTGTTTCCTGATAGGTTTTGGCAAACTCTTTGGCATATTTATCACTCCACCATCGCTTTCAGCAGAGCATCCCGAGCATCTGAATAGAACTTAATATCGATTTTTGTTGCCATGTCGTCAGAAAGGTCAAAGAGCTGTCGGCGACAAGAAACAGGCATCAGCAGAGCGGTAGCACCTTTTTCAACTGCAATCTCTGCGATGGTCACGGGGTTATGTACCGGCTCAATAGAACCGCCCAGGTTAATTTCTCCTACGATGATCAAACCGCCCCGGATGCTTTTTTTAACCAGAGAAGTGCAAAGGGCTATTAAGGCGGCCACACCGAGTTTAGCTCCTGATTTAGCAGCATCGAATGCCCGAAGCTGAATCGAGAATTCGTGATGTCTCGGGTCTTTGTCACCGACCAATTGCATGGCGCGGGCGTAGAGATTCTGCTCAGCAAAGCCCATGCTTTCTTTGAATGCCGGCGGAACCGGCTTGTTAAGGATCTTTATACCGGAACCTGGTCCTTCATTTACCTCAATTCGATAAAGACCCGGATGCTCATCTATTCCTCCAGGACTGATGCTCCAGACCTGGCCAGGCTCAAGCGGGTCACTGCCGATACTCTTTTCACTCTGCAACTCTGGCGTGGCCACAAATTTTTCAACGCCGTCATCACCCATGACATAGCTAAAATGCGTATTCCGGAATTCGGCAGCCCCGATGCGTTTTTGCTGCTCTTTTACGCGTCTGCGAGCTTCCAATGCGATTCGGACAGCCCACTCAAGATCATAGTCCGGGACATGGTCAGTTCCTCCAGGATAGAGTAGTTTCAGTAATCCACTGACTGTCTTATTGACCGCATTGGTATCACGACCACTCAGGGCTCCACCAAAATGAACCCGATTCTGCAGGGTGGAAATGCGACTCTCCCGCCGCAACTGGCTCATACATTCCGATAAGAAATCACTCACCAGACCGAAATGATCGGATAACAACTCGTTACTGATTTTGGGGACATCCCAACCTGGCAAATAAGCATGAATCCGATCCATAAAAGCCGTGTCATCCCTCATTTCCCGAGGCATTGGGCCAAATAAATGGCCAATACGTTGCTGCTGTTCAACATCAACCGCAAAGTTTCCCATTAATACAATGCTTCCATCTGCACGAATACTCTCTTTACCACGACTGAACTCCCCGGCCTCCATGTAACCTTTCATGATGTTAATGCCATCTTTCTTGTCAAAGGAGATGCCGGATACCTCGTCGAAACAGACAACATCATATTGACAGACCAGCCCGCGTTGCCCAGTTGAGTTGTTTACAAACATGCGGGCCACAGTCGCTTTTCCCCCGGAAATCAGATGTGCATAAGGGGAAACCTGTTGAAACAGGTGGCTTTTACCTGTACCACGAGGTCCAAGTTCTACTAAGTTGTAATTGCGCTCCACAAAAGGGACCATTCGGAGGAAAAAGGCGTTTTTTGCCCGCCCAGAAAGTCCTTTAGGCTCAATGCCTATGCTACGTAAAAGGAATGTTTTCCACTCGTCGGTTGTAAACGCCTGTCTTGCCTCTGCCATTATATTCAAAACATCGCGATTCGAAAGCTGAATTGCCCTCAGATATTCTATGCCAAAAGGTCTCCCATTTTTTTCCTGAGCTATAGCCGCATCATAACCAAGGGTTATTTCAGCATAGAATCCCCCTGTGAGCATGCGTTCATGCTCATTAACAA
>JALTHV010000205.1 GCA_027004315.1 Deltaproteobacteria bacterium | reverse complement strand
CCGCCTTCCCTTCATTAGCCAATATCCGGGTTATGGCTGCAGTCAACGTGGTCTTGCCATGATCAATATGCCCAATAGTCCCAACGTTAACGTGCGGCTTAATACGCTCAAATTTTTGCTTGGCCATCTTTTCTCTATCACTCCTTAAAATAAATTTTTCTTAAAATCCAGACGGATACTCTCTAAACATAGCATACAACAACCAGAAGACTGGAGCCCACGACCGGAATTGAACCGGTGACCTCTTCCTTACCGAGGAAGTGCTCTACCTACTGAGCTACATGGGCACTTCATTTTATGGAGCGGGAAACGGGACTCGAACCCGCAACCCTCAGCTTGGAAGGCTAATGCTCTAGCCAATTGAGCTATTCCCGCCCAAGGGGATAATCAGAAATTAGGTTATATCCTTTTTTTGTACCTTCTCTTTAAATCCAAAATCTAGAATTCAGAATCGTATCTGGATAGACCTTTCATTCAGACACTAATTGGTGGAGAGGGGAGGATTCGAACCTCCGAAGGCATCGCCAACAGATTTACAGTCTGCCCCCTTTGACCGCTCGGGAACCTCTCCATATTCTTCCTATGGAGCTGGCGATGGGACTCGAACCCGCAACCTGCTGATTACAAATCAGCTGCTCTACCGATTGAGCTACACCAGCCAAGCTGAAAAGAGAATAATAGCGACCTTTCCCAAAAAAACAAGCCCCTTTGGTCACAAAAAAGCGGTGCACATCCAGCTACACCGCTTCTTATAACTATACCTTACCAATAATCCCAATCACATCTTCTCACGAGTTGTAGGTTTCTCCAAACCAAAGCCTGCCTTCCCTGCCTTTACGTCCTCTGCCCAATGCTGATATACATAGGCAGTACCCCTATAAAGTAGATGGGCAAACTTGGAATATGGAAGGGCAAGAAATAGAGTTGCCACACAACCTAAATGGAGAACATAAGTAGGATATGCCAAAACCGGTATATTTATTAGGCGTATGATTTCTGTAGCAGCACCGCTTATACCTACTGCAAAGATAATCCCTATAAGAATCCAGTCCTGGGTTGAACTCTTCATGATCCCTTCAGCAGTCTTCTTCCTTCTCATATTCATCAGCATCCAGGTCCCGCCAATGATCATGATAGCACCAATGTTGGCCGCTATCTTGATCGGATGATACCAGACAAGAGGTGTCTCAAACCCTGCATTAGGCCATATATTCCCCAGTATATCTGCCTGGATCATAACCACTATAGTCACGGTAAATAGAATAATAAATGACCACAGGACCCAAATATGTCCGGTTGCGCGTTCTTTTATCTCCCCACACTTTTTGAAACGCTCGTGGCTGAGTATCTCTTTAATGGCAGGCCACATATATTTGGGAAAGAGTTCGCTCCATGCAGGAGTCACGGCATGCCCATTAAAAGAAGTCGGAAGCCCTGCACCTCTTGATATGTCGCCCCAGAATTCAATTATGCCCTTCAGACTCACATATGAGACAAAGGCAGCCAGTGAGAGAAATACAATGTCTATTGGAACCACAGTCAAAAATTTGTGGTACACCACAGTGCCCTTTGGAATTGGAAAGGCCTGACCTGTATACCTAGACCAGAGGAATGCAGTCACTAAGACGGCAAACATTGCTGTAATTACAGTGGATATTACACCACCCGTACTATTCAAAATATTCGCCAGGGCCTTAGGACGGGCATAATAACGTATGGCATTTATCCTGATGGCACTCAGTACGTCTCCAGGACGGGCACCCCTAGGACAATATTTTGTGCAATCTCCACAATTATGACACATCCACACGTCTGCATCCCCAGCAAGTTTAGATCCCAGACCCCATTGAGCCCACAGCATCTCCTTTCTGGGAAATGGACTCTCTGGTGTAGACAGAGGACATACCACAGAACATGTTGCACACTGATAACAACAGTTAAGGGTATCTCCCCCTGCATCCATAACACCCTTGATAAATGCCAGATCCGGCTGTACCAGATTCTCTTCAGCCATAATCAGTACCTCCCCTAAAAGCCTTTAAATGGATTCGGTCCCAATTCAAAGATCTCATCCATAAAACCATTTATGATCTCTGGAATACGTTTATAGTCATCGATAGCGACCTGCTCCATCTTTACCCGCTCTGCCTCAATCCCCAGAGAGTTGAGCGACTCGGCGACATTCCCCATTCGTGTCTTTGAGAGCTCACTGCCTTTCACAAAGTGGCACTGATAATCGTCACCAAATTTACAGCCTAGGAGCAATGCCCCATCTATCCCACTGGACATGGCATCTTTGACCCATGCCACATTGACCGAGCCAAGACACCGAACCGGAATAATCCTGGCCAGCGGTGTCCAGGAGAGACCCTTTCTTGCCGCCATATCAAGGGCCGGATATGCATCGTTTTCACAGGCAAAGATGAGCAGACGCAGCTTATCTTCATCGTCGTCAGGCACCTCAATGGCCTTGACCATCGAGCCTACCATATCGATGCTGTAGTCATTAAAGCTAATGATACGTTCTGGACAGGCACCCATACACGTACCACAACGGCGGCACCTGGACGGGTTAAGCTTTGGAGTCCCCTTCTCATCGTCATCCAGGGCACCAAAAGGACACTCTTCTGTACAGCGTTTACACTGGGTACAGCGCTGGAAGTAGAAATGCGGGTAGTCAAAATCCCACGTACGTGGATGGACTGCATGACCCTCTTCAGCCGCCTTGAGGCACTGTATGGCCTTTAAGGTAGCACCTGCAGCATCTTCCATTGACTCTTCTATAGTCATGGACCTCCGGACCCCACCTGCTGCATAGATCCCTGTCCGCCTCGTCTCATACGGAAAACAGATGAAGTTAGAATCGCAGTAGCCCCCAAAGAGGTCCAGATCCCTAAAGGCAGGACCCTGCCTGTATGCCAGATTTACAACTGCATCATCCCTAGTAGTAGGAACCATTCCAGTAGCAAGCACCACAAGGTCTACCTCTACAGAGATACTTCCACCAATCAGGGTATTATCCACATTTACTGTCAGACCACCTGAACTGTTTTTCTCTACCTTGGTGACATCCCCCTTAGAGAGAAAGATTCCAGGATCATCCTGAAGGCCCTTATAGAAATACTCATATTGGCCTGGTGTACGCATGTGTTCGTAGAAGATATACGAACGGCCATCTTTTGGTTGATCCTCACGGAGATATTTGGCCTGCTTCAGTGACACGAGGCTTGTTACTGCCGAGGCATAGGGAAAATCAGAATCATCCTTAGAACCCCCTGGACTCTGGATAAAGGCTATAGACTTGACCTCTCTGCCATCAGAGGGGCGTACAATCTTGCCCTTCTTTGCAATTTCTTCCAACTGACAGTTGGTTATGACATCAGGATCGCCCCAGGCCAGGTGTGGAAATTCATCGTCTGCCGGCTTATATGGCTTCCAACCAGATGCCAGGACAACCGCCCCGCATATCTCTGCATTGGGATCTTCGTCCATATAGTGCCTGCGTCCCTCGTTCTTCTCATCATATATCTTCTTTTGGTCCTCAGCCGATAGCTCATTGCCCTTTTCGTCAAGCTTTTCTTCATCTGTCAGAGGAACAGGGGCATCCCACTCACTCTTGCTCCCTGTCTCTTTCAGACTTACCCTGTATTCTCCAGGAAATTGGGCAATTCGGGCAATCTCGCTATTTGTCTTGACCACTATCTTATCATTGGCCTTGACCTTATTAATGAGATCTTGGGCTATTGGACTGACGAGACAAGAATAGTCAGGCCCAATCGGGACCTGTTTTCTGAGCTTTGCAGCCCAACCTCCAAGTTCAGATTCACGCTCTACCACGAGGCTCTCATAGCCTGCCTCGGCCGCCTCAAGAGCAGCAGTCATTCCAGTTACTCCACCACCAATAATAAGGAGACGCTGATTGACCTGCTCCATCTTAAAGGGCTCTGTAGACTCGTTCTTTTGCACCTTGACTACGCCCATACGTATGTAGTCCTCAGCCAGTTCCTGTACGTGTTCTTTCATCTTATCTGCATTCTCGTCATCAGGATTGACTTGGTGACTCCATACAACCATCTCACGAAGACTCACGTTCTCTACTACTACACCAGGAAAATCAAAGGCCCTATACACATACCTTGGAGAAATCCCGGCCAGCACAACTCCATCTACCCCTTCTTTTTCTACATCCTGTTTCACCATGGCAATTCCCTCAGGTGAATACAGATCGGAATGTGTACGAACTATCTCAAGACCAAGGTCATCAGTGGCCAATTTTACAAGATCGTCAATATCTAAGGCCTCAGCAATACCATCTCCCGTGTATATATAAAGTCCTACTTTTTTCGACATCAGCCTGCCCTCCTTACTAACGTCTGCACGGCCTTCAGCGCCGCAGCAGTTGCACTTTGGGCGGATGAAACCACGTCAATAGGCCGCTTGGCACAGCCACATGGAATAATGCCCTCCTTAGGTACCACAAAACCATCAGAATTATATTCGATCCCTGGGATCTGTACTGTGGCCCCTGTTGGCTGCATCCCTGTAGCCAGTACTGCAAGATCTACTTCCTTCTCGATCTTTCCACCACCGATCGTGTCTTCTGCCACCAAAACAACACCTCCAGGACTAGATCCCCCTCTTACCTCGGCTACCTTACCTTTAATGAAGTGGACCTTTGCGTCCCCTTTGACCCTTTTATAAAATTTTTCATACCTCTCTCCTGGAGAACGGATATCGATATAAAATACATAGACCTCGACATCTTCCGACTGCTCTCTCAGATAAAGTGCCTGTTTCAGTGTGGCCATACAGCAGATATATGAGCAGTAGTTCAGATGATTTTCATCCCTCGAACCTGCACACTGGACAAAGCCTACTGTCTTGGGCTCTTCCTTATCAGAAGGCCTCACAATCTTTCCACCCGTAGGCCCTGAAGGAGAGGCCATACGCTCCACCATCATATTAGTGACGATATTTTCATATTTCCCAAAACACAGATTGTCTATCTTTGTGGCATCATAGGGATTCCAGCCAGTAGCCATAATAATGGCCCCTACATTGAGATTCAGGATCTCTGGTTTTTGATCGAGGTCTATATGGCCAGAGGGCATGGCTGCCTTGATCTTCTCGCCATCACCTGAAGAGACCGCAGAGGCATCCAAGACACACTGATTGGGAAAGGCCATCGGATTGGGCATATAGAGAGGCTTACGCATATCCATGCCAAAATTAAACTCATTTGGGACCTCAGTTGTGACTGCCTCGGCCCCAGATACACAGTTATTGCACTGTGGAGTGGTATATCTCGGGTTCACCTTTATCTGCACACTAAAATTCCCTGGCCCTCCAGATACAGACTCTACCTCTGTCATGGTATAGAAAGTAATTTTTGGGTTCGTCTTGATCCGTCTAAAGTTTATCTCCAACCCACACGTAGGAGGACACAGCTTAGGAAAATATTTGTTGAGCTGGGCTACCCTTCCTCCCAGATAACTCTCTTTTTCCACTATATAGACGTTATATCCCATTTCAGCGGCTTCAACTGCAGCCGTAACGCCACTAAAGCCACCTCCTACTACAAGTATACTTCCGCTCATTTACCCGCTCCTTCCTTAAGACATAAACTCTAAATTAAGAATTAGGAACTGCCCATCACAAAACACCATCCGTCACACCATTACTCTATTTTTATCTATAATCTATAATTTAAAAAAATGCCAGGTGCCAATATCTCGACACCTGGACATATATTGCTAGGTTCTAGATCAACTCGACCATCCCTTAAATTATTTAATTAGTCCGGAATGATCTTATGGACATGCTTTTTCATCATAGTCCATTCCCCTGTCTCTGGATCGTATTTTGAGTTCACAAAGCAGAACCAGCCTCCCTCTTCTTCAGTCTTGACATCTGTCTGAGGAAAGTCTGCACGATAGTAGAAGCCAGGATAACGGCTCTCTTCACGGAACTGGAGATGCTTTACATGGTTTTCTGCTACAAAGATCCTGTGATAATTCTCCCATGCACGGAGGAGCTCATGGAGACCGCTGGCCGCCATCTTCTCAGAATCCTCTTTGAGATACTTGAGATGTTGTGCAGCGATTTCAAGCAATTTACCACTGGTCGTATAGTAGTTAGTCCAGCCTCCAGCATACTCATCCATATACTTCATGAGGCGCTCCATAAGGTGACGGGGTTTGATATAGTTGGGATTTACCATATCATCAGTGGTCTTCTCATGGTTCTCATAGTACGTTACGACTGGTTTGTAGATCTCTGCCTTGAGTTCCTCTGCAGTCTGTTTCAGCGTAGGCGTAAAGTCTTTATTGTCCCTGACATAGCGTGCCATGGACTTTGCAGCAATACGACCCTCTGCATGTGAACCAGAAGAGAACTTATGACCAGAGGCACCCACACCGTCACCTGCAGTGAACAGGCCATTTACAGTGGTCATGAGGTTATAACCCCATTTGTAGTCATCAGGGACCCAGTCCTCATTCGGGCCACTGCACCAGCAACCGCAGGCACCGGCATGAGAACCGAGCATATAAGGCTCTGTAGGCATGATCTCTGATGGCCTCTCCTCAGGTGCTATGTTCATTGAGGCCCAAAGCCCTGCCTGACCACATGTCATATCCAGGAAGTCTTCCCATACCTCACTCTCGAGCTGCTTCCAGTACTTCTTGAGGGCCTTATCATCCATGCCCTGGGCCTTTGCATCATCCAAGAAATTCTTGATTGCCTTAGGAGTATTCATTTGAATAGGACCACGGCCTTCCTTCATCTCAAAGAGCATAAGGTGGTTACGCAGACACGTAGGTGTAACCTCAGCAGTGCCATAGGGAGCATATTTCTCAAGCTCCTTTTTACAGGCCTCGGTCTTGACATACTCTTCACCCAGACCATTAGTTACATTACTCTTAAAGAGGAGGAACCATGCACCCACTGGGCCATAGCCATCTTTATAACGAGAAGGAGTAAAACGGTTCTCCATCGTGGTCATCTCTGCACCTACCTGTGCACACATGGCATAAGTGGAACCAGCATTCCAGACCGGATACCAGCAACGGCCCTTTCCTTCATCAGTGGAGTGTGGACGGAAGATGTTCACTGCACCGCCACATGCCACTATCATGGCCTTGGCCTTGAAGACATATAACTTGTTTTCACGCGTACTAAAGCCGACTGCACCTGCAATGGTATTGGGCTTATTGGCATCCAATAGGAGCTTTACGATAAAGACACGCTCATAGAGGTCATAGCCCTTTTCCTCCAAGGCATTTTTGGCAGCCTCTGCCACGATACACTTGTAGGACTCACCATTGATCATGATCTGCCACCTGCCTTCATGGACAGGCTTACCACCCTCGGTAAGACTCTTTCCTTCACTGCCCTTCTGTTTCCAGAGAGGAAGGCCCCATTTCTCAAAGTGGATTACAGAATCATCCACGTGGCGGCCGGTATCAAAGATGAGGTCCTCACGGACAATACCCATAAGGTCATTACGGACCATTTTGACATAATCAGCAGGAGTATTTTCATCACCGATATAGGTATTGATGGCGGAAAGACCCATGGCGACTGCACCTGAACGCTCTACAGCGGCCTTGTCTATAAGGGCAACCTTTGCGCCATCTGGCATCCACTTACCTATCTCAAAGGCCGCTCCACAGGCAGCCATACCGCCACCAACTATTATGGCGTCATATTCCAACTCTTCAACAGGGACCTTGGACAGATCCGGCTCGGCCAAGAGTTCCCATGTCGGTTTATTTCTGAGAGCCATATCTTAAATCCTCCTTATTTTAGAAATCTTTCTTGTTCTCTATTACCTACGGATACTAGACGGGATTAGAAGGCGTACAAGTGGCCCTACCCGCGTTTTCTGTAAAGAGCACCTCATTGTCTAATTGGTCTGCACCTGGACTCGCTTCTCCTTCATATGGCTTAATAGAACCCTCAGGAGTAGTCCGAATAGGATACTTGAAGCGCTTTATATTGCCATTGCGGAATTTAACGGTCCACATAATAGAATCAGAACTGCGCATTGGCTGGACATAACCACCCATTGGGCAGATATCAGCATAGTGGCGGACCTCAATGGCACCCTGTGGGCATATCTTTACGCAGTTATAACACTCCCAGCACTGGTCTGGCTCTTGATTATAGGCCTTCATCACATTCGGATCAAGCACCATAAGATCATTGGGGCAGATATACATACATGCTGTCTTCTCCCCGCCTTTGCAACCGTCACATTTCTCCGGGTTGACATAGCTTGGCATAATAATACCTCCTGAAATTCTCTTTGTAGTAAAAATTGATAACTCTAAATTTTATTACATGGTCACTGCATTTATTTTCTCTTGGTCTACGCACCTCCCTTCAGAAATATCCATTTATTATTTTATTACAAGCAATTTGCAAAACCCAGTCTCCATCCCTTCTGCACACATCAAAACCAGACAAGACCTTAAATTCTGCAAACGGCCCATAGTAGCTATCATAGACCCCTAAAGGCCCCAATCTCTCTTTGAAATCAATACTGAACCCCCACTCAGTATCTCTAGGATTCTATATATAGACACTAAAGAAAATTGTCAAGGAGAAAGTATTGAGCTTCCTTAATTTTGAGTCCCTGTTATATTAATAAAAGTGATTACCATACAAAAATCCTAAAATAAGATTTTATCAAATGACTCTTATCCGTTCGGCTGCCATCCTGGCAGGAGGGAAAAGCCAGAGATTTGGCAGCAACAAGGCCCTAGCACCCTGGTTTGCCTGCCGCGTCATAGACGCTGTAGTACAGGCCGCTAAAGAAGTCTGCCAGGAAGTCATCATTATCGCCAAAGACGCCGGGCCGTACTCCTCTTTAGGGCTCCCGGTCTATCCGGATATCGTGTCGGGGGAGGGTCCCATGGCCGGGCTCCAAAGCGCACTCTATCATGCAAAGGCAGAAAGGGTACTCTTGTTGGGATGCGATATGCCTCTCTTGAACCCGGAACTGCTCAAATGGATGTGGGAGATCCCTACATTGGCCCCTATTGTCATCCCGGGTACGCCCCAAGGTCTTGAACCTCTACATGCCATCTATCA
>JALTHV010000204.1 GCA_027004315.1 Deltaproteobacteria bacterium | reverse complement strand
ACATTATAGTAATTGTAACTTCATGCTCTCGTGCCCTCTCCCAGATGGAGAGGGTTTGGGTGAAGAGAAACTCTGTATTGCCAGGACTTATTGAGAAGTTACGCATATCCATGGTAATCGTTCACGTCCTTTATGGAGCAAGCCCAAAGGGCCCAGAAGGTTACAGCTTCCCACAGTCTCTAAAGACCTTGACAAGGGAATACGATGGTTTCCTCTCTGTTGCAGGCAACAATGCGCTGTATTCGGCAAGACCAATAACGGCACAGAAAATTAGAGACATACGTTGGACAAGCGCAAAGGCAAGCCCAGAAAGCATGCCAAGTCCTACGGACTTAAAGGCGAGCATTCGACTTCCCTCCTGGACGCCCAATCCCAGAGGGACAGTGAAGGTGACCAGATCAAACCACTCTTGCAGAAAACCAATACCCGCGCCTACCCGCAAGGAAATGGCCGGATCGGTAGCATAGAGAAACATGATGACCTGCCCGAGGACGCAACTATAGCCTATCACATGCCAAAAGATTGAAAGTGGCAGGGAATAAGGCCTTTTCTGATAGAAGTTTTGCAGATCCCTGTCCAGCTCACTGACCATAACGGCCCCGGACCTGAGCAGACTGCCGCCGATATTGTGCCGCACCAACCAACGCACAACTGCTCCCAGATAGCCGAATTTCTGGATGAAGAGAAAGGCAATGAGCCCTGTTCCTAGCAAAATGCTGCCGCTTAACAGGGCAGGCCAGACACCTGTGGGCAGAGATAAATTCAGGAAGACCGCAATAGAACCAACTGACACAAAGAGCAGTAAGGCCAGGGCATCGGCAAGCTTGCCGACGATCACTGCCGATGCAGAGCCCACATCTCTTTTTATCCCGGCAAGCAGAGTGGCCCGGGTAATTTCACCTCCGACATGGACAGTTGGCGTCAGATAATTGATGGCAAAACCAGACATATGGATCTTCCAGAGATAAAAGAAGGAGATTTTGCTATAGGGTGGACCGAGGCAATAGCGCCAGGCAAAGGCATGAAAGGTCTCAGCGACAAGCTGGATCAGGAATAGGGGAATCACCCACCAGCTCAGGCCGATTAGTTCATGCAACAGGCCTGCAAGATCAGTCTTATGGATGATAATCAGCAGCAGGATGATGCCAAGACTGATAGATATCGCATGGAATTTCTTCACATTAATCTAAATCCAGTGAGGCCTTATTACAGGTCATCATATGTTATCAATCCGATCCCAAGTTCGTCTATTTTTTTTCTGACTGACTGGCTGATCAGGGCGCCAAGTTCGCGTTCTCCAGCCACCTTACCTATCTCCGGATGGGCATATAGCTCAAAAATTCCTTTTTCAGGCAAATGGTCAAGCAGATCAAGTAGCCAGGTCTCGTCCACTTCGCCGGTCTGGTAGAGGCCCAGGACACCGTCTATATATCGGAGTCCTGCCACAGTCGCTTTTTCCTGGCACCTTTGGGCAAGCAGGCCAAAGACCATTCGATACATCCGGTTACGCAGCATATGGCCTGTGGACAGTCGAGCGGATATGGACCACGGCTCCATCGGGATCCTAATAGTCCGTACCCCATATTGTCCAGCCAATTGAGAGATGATGTCAAAGAGACGGGGATGAACATGCAGATGATGATGACAGTCCACATGGGTCAGGGGGAGGCCTGTGGCAGTAAATTTTTTAAACTGTGAGGCCACTTCTATCTCTATCTGTTGAGCCACCTCTGCAGAAAACTGTAGCTTCAGACCGAGGAACGCCGGACCAAGACCAAGTCGGCCGTGTCTATCCAGGAGCAAATTTACATCTCTCTTGTCTGCGCAGGGTGATCCGCCAGTCAGGGCCACATGCAGGCCCACATGCAGCTCTGGCAACTGTCCAGCCAGTTCTACAGCCTCTGTTACGGCAGCGCCGGTCATCATCATACTGGCCGAGGTAAGGATCCCATCGCTTGCAGCTAGAGCAACTGCACGATTTACCATAGAGCTCAGGCCGAAATCATCTGCATTGACGACTAAGCAGATCCGATTCTTTGTATCCATGAGCAACTTGAACTCAACTGTTCACGTCCCCGGCCAGTATAGCCAGGAGAAATATAAATGGTTACACCTGCACTATCCTACCGTCTGGTTTGATCTTGTAGGCATGTTCCCGCCAGATCACAGTGGAACCTGTCATGCCACCTGCCCACAGCAACAGGGAGAGCAGGTCCCATACCGGCACGAGCAGGGTCCGCAACATGCCAGAACGCGAACCAATCGATATGGCTACCATAAACGCAGAGAGAATGCGGACTGCCAGGGCAAGACAGGTAGTGATCAGTCCGGTTGCGCCCCCCATAAGTAGCAGAAAGAGCAGGGCCCATATCGTGGTATTGCAGATAACAGAACCCAGATATCCTGCTGGTTCACATGAATGCACGGTTCGATTCCATCGAAGCAAATGAGTGATGGCCTTCCTGAAGGTACGAGGAGCGTCGGTGATCGATACCACACATGGAGAAAGGATTACCTTCCAGCCAGCATTGGCAATGATTTTGCCAATCATATAGTCATCGGCCAGATAGTCCTCAATCGCCTTCAAGCCACCGGCCTCCTGCAGAGCAGACTTGCGCACTCCAATGGTAGCACCCAAAGCAAAACGAATGGTGCCAGAGATAGCGGCGACCAGGACACCTGGAATAAAGGAACTTTCTATGGCCAGGGCCTCGATCGTGCCTCCCAATGAAAAGGGGGCATCCACTCTATAGAGACACGTGGTGGCACCAATCTGTTCATTATCGAGCATAGGGCCAATCACTTGGGCAAGATAATGCGGACTGACATGGATGTCAGAGTCAGAAAAGACCATAAAGGCGGCATCTGGCCTACAGGCAGTCTCGATGTTACGCAGGTTACGAATCTTGCTGTTTACTCCTCTGCCCCGTTCGCCCAGCACTATCTGCATCTTGACTGGACAGGAGGTAGCGAATCCCCTTACTGCATCCAGAACAGGATCATCCGAATGAGCTATTCCAAGCACAATCTCATAGTCTGGATAGTCCTGTCTACAAAGAGATGCCAAATTTTCAA
>JALTHV010000203.1 GCA_027004315.1 Deltaproteobacteria bacterium | reverse complement strand
ACACAGGAGCTGCATGGAGTCCATGTCAAAGACCCCCTTTGCCCCTGGATGGTTTCCAAATTTCTGGTGATCTCCGGTGAGACACAATAAATTCCTGATGCCAAGTGCCGAGGCCCCCAGGATATCTGACTGTATGCTGATGCGATTCCTATCTCTGCAGGTCATCTGCATCACTGGTTCCACGCCCTCTGACAGGGTTATAAGCCCTGCGGTCAGACTTGACATCCGCACTATGGCCGTCTGACAGTCGGTTATATTGGCTGCATCTACATTACCCTTGAGAATCTGGGCCTTCTTGCGGACTACCTCATAGTCCCCATTCTTTGGGGGCCCAAGCTCTCCAGTCACGGCAAATTGGCCAGAACTTAAGACCTGTTCCAGATTGCTTCCTACTATCACGGCAGCAAGTCCTCCCTGATTCTGTGACGGGGCCCGCCATGACCAGCCGGTCTCCAGTCACGCATGGGCATAATTTTTCTGAGTAGTTGATCCTGTTTCAGGCTGGTCAATCTTTCATAGATCTTCTGCCAGATGCAAGGCACACTGGGATCGACCTCACACCTGCCTCCTACAGACCCGCCGCAGGGCCCATTAGACAGGTGCTTGGCACACCTGGCCACAGGGCAAAGCCCGCCAGTAAGATGCAATATGCAGGCCCCGCACCCTGCACACATCTCTGCCCACTCACCACTGCTCAGATTAGCACCATAAAATGAAGTGTTAAGTGCAGGCATTACCCGGACACCTGGACAGCACTCTGCAATGAAATTGACACCGACCCCACAGGCCATGGAGAGTACCGCGTCATATTTCTTCCCTTCCTCTTTCAGGGGCTCCAGATACTCTGGATCGCACTGCCTTATATAGGTATCTTCATGGATTTCTATAGGCTTCCCCGCCTTCTTTCTCCCAAGGCGCAGGGCAGAGGCAAGAATAGCTACCTCTTTATCCCCACCGGCAGAGCACACGGCCACACATCCCCTACACCCAAGGATAAGCAGCTTTTCTACCCCGGAGATCATCTCCAGGATCTCCTTCAGTGGTTTTCTCTCTGCAATTATCATTATGGTAATCTCCTGACCTAGATGGCATGCAGCCGCCCTAATTTTGAAATGCGCCTTGTCATCTCCCGAACCGCTTCTATGATGGGTTCTGTCTCAGCTCTATTAACAAAAAACATCTCAACCCGACTTGGATCAATATCCAGCTCTTCTAAGATCTCCTTTGTATACTTGACTCTCTTCCCGGCCCGCCTGCTGCCAGACAGGTTGTGGCACTCATTTTCATGACACCCTGCCACAAATACCGCCTCAGCACCCCCCTCAAAGGCGTCCAGCAGGGCCGGTACCTCAATACGTCCAGTACAGGGCAGTTTTCTAAATTCCAGGTTTGCCGGGATAAGACCTGCCTCTCTCAATGTCTCAGGCGCAACCGTGGCCGTATAGTTACAACAAAAGGCCACGATCTTTCCAGTCTGTAGATTGCTATCCATATGTCTGCTCATTTAACTCGATTTATTCATCTGCTGATTAGTATTATTTAGGCCCCTCTGCTCCATAGATGGGGCAAGGGAAATGGCCCTGGCAGGACACTCCGAGATGCATAGACCACATGCCCTGCAGAGTTCCGGTTCAATTTTTGCGTGGCCAATTTCATCTATGTGGGGCGCACCAAAGGGGCAGAGCCTGACACACGTGAGACATGCCACACACTTTTCAGGATCTACCTCTGCAAAGAGCCCCAATTTTGCCGATCGCTCCGGATCCATAAATCCCTGCCTGCTGGCCTCTTCCCTCAGGGCCTTTATCACGTCGCTACAGCGGACTTCTTGAGGGCAGACAGATACGCAGCTCTGGCACTGGGAGCAGGCCCAGATCATATCCGACTTCAAGAGCTCTTTTTCGAGTCCCAGGGCCACCATATGTATGACCTTCCTGGGGTCAAATTCTGGTACCACCTTTTCCACTGGGCATACACTACTGCACGAACCACATGCATAGCACTGAGCCAAGGTAGAACAACCATCCAAATTGGACAACTCCGGCCCAAATAAGGGATTAAATTTCGAAGCCTGCATAGCCATATGCTTAATTCCTATCTCTATATCATACCAAGGTCCAGATCGCCCCTTCCTCTTTTAACAATCCTTTTTTGGAAAGGGTCCCCAGGATCTTGTCTGCCTCTTCTCTGGTCCCCCCGGTCTCCTGGCAGAGACTGTCCATATCACATGGGCCATGTTCAGCGAGGCAGAGCTGTATCTCCTGTGAGAGTCTCTCCTGGCGAAAAGCGGGCAAGACCTTCTTGGCCACTCCTGCTGAAATGATCTGGGGGTCATAGTCACCTGATTTGTGCATATCTTTTGCCAACTTGCCTAGGGCAGTACGTACCTTTACTGCCGAGGCGGCCTTGACTCCGGCCCTTAAATGCCTCTGAACTAGATCTCCTCCGCCTTCACCATCAGCGCTCCCCAGAGGGCCCAGGGACTTGATACTTGATACATAGTTCGTGATGAGCTCCACAAATCTCGGAGCCTCAGCCGCCGAGACCCATTCAAGGGACATGCGCTCAGGACTGACACCTATGTCTTTCAGTGCCTGACGACAGGTCTCTGATATAATCATTGCCTCGTAATTACCAGACTGGTAATGGCACTCTCCAAGGTGTCAGCCGCCAGTGAAAACACCGTCAGCACCGCATTTAAAGGCCTCCAGGATAAACCTGACATCTATCCTGCCTGTGCACATGACCCTGATTACCCTTATATTGCTGGGATACTGATACCGTGAGACCCCCGCCGCATCGGCTGCACTATAACAGCACCAGTGACACAGAAACCCCAGGATACGCGGATTAAAGCCCTCCGTAGTCATGTTCTTCTCCTTTAAGTCTCATCTTTTCCTGCAAATGCATGGATCTGGCCTATAATCTCATTGTCTGTAAAGCCACCCATACTGATGGCAAGGGCCGGACAATGGGCAGCACATATCCCGCACCCCTTACAGGATGCGGTTATGGTCTCTGCCTTACGGCGCTTATTCACCTTGACAAGATGAATGGCATTGAATGGACACAGGCTCTCACAAAT
>JALTHV010000202.1 GCA_027004315.1 Deltaproteobacteria bacterium | reverse complement strand
GATCACGCCTCTCTAGCCTGATCAGTGCACCAGAGATAACGGTCCTTTTTGGCAACTCAAAGGCACGGTAACCAAAATGCAGCCGCTCTCCAGAGACCCACTGACTCCCTTCAGGGCCGGTAAGCAGGACGGCCTCTGTCAGGTCCGCCATAGAGCACCTGTCAGTACCGGCATTCATAGATATGGCCCCTCCGACACTAGCTGGTATGCCAGAGAGCCATTCAAGGCCGCCGCCAAGGCCATTGCGAATAGACCAGGAAAGGAGAGACTTCAGACCGCACCCTGCCTCTGTCCGTACTGACCTATGTGCGTCTCCCTTTTCGATGTAATAGATATGATTCAACCTGGCCAGAGACATGACTACCTCTATACCTCTATCGTTGATCAATAGATTGGTCCCCTGACCCAAGACCTTATAGTCTACGGAGCGATTACTGAGATAAGAGATAGCCAGTTCAAGGGCCTTGAGGGTCCTTGGTAGGAGCAACAGATGGGCAGGTCCGCCTATACGAAAACTCGTAAGCGGCAAGAGAGGCACATCTCTGCGGACCTCGAGGTCTCCTATTCTTTCCAGATCCTTAGAGAGCAACTGCCGACTCCTTTGTCTTGAGCATATGCACTATCCTCGGCCCTACACGTCCTATGGCGCCTGCCCCAAGGGTAATGACTACATCTCCTTCCTGTAGGCTGGATGCTATTGCCTGGGGGAGGTCTCCACAGGACTCCACATAGTGCACAGGTCCTCCCCGTTTATCTCTGATATTTTTTGCCAGACGTCTACCACTGACTCCAACTATAGGGGGCTCGCTGGCCGGATAGATCTCTGTAAGCCAGAGTTCATCCGCTTCCTTGAAGGCCCCGGCAAATTCATCCATCAAGGCCTGCGTCCTGGTATACCGGTGGGGTTCAAAGAGCACTACCAGCCTACGGTCAGGCCAACACGCCCTGGCGGCTGTCAGGGTGGCCTGTATCTCAGTAGGGTGGTGCGCATAGTCATCTACTACCATTATCCCATCTATCTCGTCCAGGACCTCAAACCTCCTGCCCACCCCCTCATATGTTACAAGGCCGGTCCGGATTTTAGGGAAGGGCATCTCCAGCTCGATGCCCACTGCCATTGCAGCCAAGGAGTTCCTCACATGGTGCAGTCCCGGGACCTTGAGCTCTATCTCTCCCAGTTCAGTACCGTGCCACCAGGCCCTGTAGGATACCCCCAGGCCCCTGAAGGTAATGTCCCTGGCCTGTAGATCAGACTCAGGCCCTGTGCCATAGGTTACTACACGTTTTTTTAGCCTTGGGACCATATCCATGAGGTGAGGGTCGTCTCCGCAGAGTATTGCAAGGCCATAAAACGGGACACTGTCTATGAATTCCATGAAGGACCGGCCTATGGCATCCAGGTCCGAATAATAATCCAGATGCTCCCTGTCTATATTGGTTACCACGGCTATACTTGGTGTGAGACGCAGAAAACTCCCATCGCTCTCGTCGGCCTCTGCCACCAGGAAGTCGCCCTCTCCCCAGCAGGCATTGCTCCCAAGGCCATTTAGCTGTCCACCTATAATGACCGTGGGGTCCAGGCCACCTACGCGGAGCACAGAGGAGATCATAGAGGTAGTGCTGGTCTTTCCATGGGCCCCTGCTACTGCTATGCCAAACCTCTTAAACCTCATCAATTCTGCCAACATCTCGGCCCTCGGGATGACAGGAATCTGACAGGCCTCTGCTGCCTGGATCTCAGGATTATTTTCTCTAATAGCAGAGGAAAATACCAGCACATCGGCCCCCTGGATATTTTCAGGGGCATGGCCCCTGTAGACCGTGCCACCCATTTTGACCAGGGACCTGGTGATATCCGTCTCACGCAGATCAGATCCCGTGACCGTATATCCCAGGGCAAGAAGTACTCTGGCAAGGCCACTCATACCTATTCCGCCAATTCCTACAAAGTGTATATGCTGTTTTTTATACATGGTTGCGTACTCTGGAATCCTCCAACGAGTTAGTCTTTGTTTCAGAACGAGAAAGGGCGTGCCCAGCCATCTCTATCAGGGTAGAGGCTATATCTGATGCAGCCGTAAGTATACCAAGCCTTCGTGCATTTTTCCCCATATTGACGAGTCCCTGGGGATCTTCTAACAGGGACTGTATCTCCCCCGCCAGTTTTATGGCACCGATTTCCTCTTCTCTGAAGTACTTGGCTGCTCCGGCATCTGCCAGTTCCCTGGCATTGGCCTCCTGATGGCCATCTGTGGCTGAGGGATAGGGAATGAGTATGGAGGGTCTTCCCAGGGCAGTGAGTTCAGCCAGGGTGCCTGCTCCGGCCCGGCAGATAACCAGGTCTGCCCAGGAATAAGATCCACCCATGTCAGAGATGAATGGAGTTACCTTGGCCGGGATATCTGCCTCTCTATAAAATTTCTCCATGTATGAGAGATCTAACCTCCCTGTCTGATGTACAACCTTCAGGGGGACACCAGACTGCCACAGGACCTGTATGGCCATACCAACGAGCCTGTTCAGGCGCTTGGCCCCTTGGCTCCCCCCCAGGACCAGGAGGTGGTGGGATTTACCGATCTGGTGCTCCGGTGACTGGATAATGGCCTTCCGTATGGGATTCCCGGTCAGGATTACCTTTTTTTTAGGAAAATATCTGGCAGTCCCTTTGAAGCTTATAAACATGGACGTCGCAAATTTGGAGCCCAGACGGTTCGTAAGCCCGGGGATGAGGTTCTGTTCGTGGAGGGCGGTAGGTATCCCCAATATTCGAGCTGCAAGGAGTACAGGTCCTGAGACATATCCCCCGACACCGAATACCACATGGGGCCTAAAGGACCTGAGCCAGGAAAAGGCCCTGGCCGTAGAGAACGGAAGGCCTGCAAGGGAACGAATAGTCCCCATAAACCCTGCCCCCTTCAGGGGCCTTACATCCAGAACACGATAGTCCCATCTGCGTCCTGAAAGTGCATCTCTCTCCACCAGGCGACCTGTGCCAATCCACAGGACCTCTATGGCACCACAGGACTCCATGGCCTCGGCCACCGCGATACCAGGAAACACGTGTCCACCCGTGCCGCCACCGGCCA